>JBDRBU010000094.1:0-15116 GCA_043822305.1 Candidatus Firestoneibacteriota bacterium | reverse complement strand
TCCCCTCCTTTTTTATTTTCACCATTTACCTGCTTTCAATGCTTTTGGAACGTCAAGTCGCATGTTGAAATTACTTCCTTCATAAAGCCTGTTAAATTCAAGAAGACATCTTGGCGCGCAGAACCATAATCTTTTCTTTTCAATATTTCCGTTTATTCTTAATGCAACTTTCTGAAAATTCAGAAGATTGATATGTTTGTTACACCAGCCACAATACTCAAACATCGCTCACCTCCTTACTTGTAAAGATTTTCAAGCGCTTCATTCACGTCTGTTGCCATCAGATTTGCATAAACTTCTGTCGTTTTTATAGAAGAATGTCCTAATTGCTCCTGCACTAATCTGAGATTGTGATTGCTTGCCTTGTATAAATGAGAGGCATATGTATGCCTTAAGCTGTGAATTCCGTAATGCTCAGACAATTCTGCGATTTCCATGCATTTCTTGAATGATTTTTGCAATGCTCTTCTAGTTAATCTTCTGCCTGAAAGAGAACAGAACAGTGGAGAATCTTCACTTATACTTTGATTTATTTTTTCTTTGTATTTGAGAAACTTTAAGCATTTTCTTCTAAATTCACTGTTGAGTTTTACAATTCTTTTCTTGTCTCCCTTGCCTTTGCTTACTATTAATGTGGATTGCTCATTTCCGATTAAAAGATCACCGCAATTCAGGTTAGCCATTTCCTTCACTCTCAATCCTGTAAACAAGCCGAGTTCAACCATGAAACAATTCCTGACTGCCAGATAACTTCTGTGTTTTCGCATTAATTCCCGGCAGGTATCCATGAGCTTTCTCACTTCTTCTGTTTTTAGGTACTTACTTTCGTCTAATATCCACGTAAATGTCATTTTGTGTGTTCATCATTCATAGGAAAGGTGAACTGCTATAATAAAGGCGAAATAGATGTATTTAAGCTTTCCGACGCCGGTTTATAGAGTAGGATTCTGGAAATGAGAAATAGAAGGAAAACGGAGAGAATAAATTAGTAGGTTGTAGAAATAGAGAAATATTAGAAGAATAGATTTGACGACGTGAAATGAATCAGATAGGAATTAGAGGATAAAATGAAAAAGTTCGCACTTCCTATGTAAAGTGAACTTTTTTATCAGGTTAATAAAATATATAAAAATTTATTTATGAAGTTTATAAAGAAAAAAGCATGAATATTATGAGTTTTTGAATATATTTCTTTTTTAGGATAGTCTCGTCTTTTTCATATTCAAGCAAAGAGTCTCTTAATAATAATTCTTTGAGTGCTTTTTCTTTGCCTTTGATGAGAGTCATAGTTCTGTTTTTTTCATCTATAACAATAAAATCATTGAATAAAGAAAGATGATTTCTAAAATAGATATATTGATTATTAATTGTTGTTTTTTTAGCCCAGATGTCTGTTACTGAAAAGTTTGTCCCAAAATATTTATTCAATTCTTTTAAAACTTTATGTTTATTCGTTTCACTTAAAATTTCCAAATTGGGATATTTTTCTCTCAGAAACTTTGTGTCTTCTGCCCCTGCGATAATTGATTCTTCTGATGAATCTATTAATGAATATAAGCCGAAAGCGAATTCAATGAAATTAATTGATTTGGCTTCTAATAATATCTTTAAGCAAGCTCTGTATGGGAATAAAATACGCCCTCCTTGCTTATCAGATGAGAAATATCTTAACATTTGTTGTTTAAATAATAATTCAAAATTAATTTTATCCTCAAAAAGCTGAATTCCTAAAGGAGATAACTTATATCCAGTTTTCTCCTTAATTATTAAACCCAATCGCTCAGTGTGAGATATATTATTATGATTAATTTTAAGTTTTGCAGTAGATAATGTCTGGTCTTTAGATTGAAATTTCCTTATGGTGGGCATAACCAAGTTATTCTTATAAGATTCAACTGAATAATCCCCAAGGGTTTTGAATATTCTCTTATACTCACTTTTTCTCTCGGTTTTACCATACTTCCTAGTTTTGTAGTCAAAGTGCGTTGGATTTCTGTTTACCTCTGCAATCCTCAGGTATAATTTCTTTTCAAAATCTTTCACATTAAACTCAGCAGGTAAATTAAGAATTATTGGACTATCTGACCCCTCAGAAAATCTATATGTTTTACCTTGAGAGGCACTAAGATTAATTTTATCTATCCACTCTGAAAGTCGTTGATCCTGGTCTCTTAATGACTGTATCAAATCATGTAGCATTTCAAAATCAACTTCATTAATAATGTCCACTTTTTCATCTATATCTGGTATCAAAATAGGCACGATGAAATATGCTAATTTATCATGTTTATCTCTTGGTTTTCTTAGAGCCCTTCCACAGGCTTGGACAATATCAATCAAAGAATGCCTTGGATTGACAAAATAAACACTATCAATAATTGGAACATCTACTCCTTCGGTTAAACATCTTGCATTAGAAATTACACCAAATTTAGAATCCCTAAAAATATCTAGGCGCTCTTTTCTGTCTCCTGCGCTCATTGTGCCGTTAACATGATCTAGATATAAATCCTTTCCGTATAACTCTGGCCAAAGCCTACTAAACACTTGCCTTAAATTAGTATCTTCTGAACTCACTCCTCGAATAAATGAAACTGCATTTTTAATATTAGAATGGAAGGTTATACATTTTTTCATTTTAAAATTACGCATTGACTTGATTAACATAATCTGTCGAAATATATTTTGAGCATATGTGAAATATTCTTTAGAACCACTCTCAGTATGAACCAGCAATTTATTACTTTTAATCCAACCATATACCTCTTTTGCTTTAACTCCTGCAACAATAATCCTGTAATCAGAAATAATTTTGTTTTGGATAGCTTCGCCGAAATTAAATCTATCAAAAACAGGACCGTATAGTTCTGGATTGTCCATTGAAAAAACAACTCTATTAAACTCTTTCGCTTTTTTCAGAATCCATGGCCTAATTAATCTCTCAGTTGCAGTCATAAAAAGCCTCTTTTTTGATGGGATATTTTGGTCATAAAGAGCTAACGAGAACAAAGAGGAATCTTTTGTGCCGGCAGTCCTATGTGCTTCATCAAATACTATTAAATCAAATGTGAATCCAACCAATTTATTTATGCTTTCAGATAAGACATCTAGTGATTGATAAGTAGAAAAAATTATTTTTTTCTCTTCTGATTTTTGCGATAAATACTTACAAATATCATTAGGGGAAGTTGTAACCGGGACATTAAAATCAGATAGCTTAATGTCTCCACTGTCTATTTCGTCAGAAACCGTTTTATCACTACATACACACAAATAAGAAAAATCTCTACTGGCTTGCTCTGTCCATGATTCTAGTGTCTGTTTTATTAAAGCTAAACTCGGTGCTAAAAAAAGAACCTTCTGAGTCTTCATAAGTTCAGAAATCCATAAAGCTGTTAAAGTTTTGCCAGTACCACAAGCGGCAATCAATTTCCCTCTATTATATTTTGTGAAGCCCTTCAACACATTACCAATCATTCTTTGCTGGAATTTATCAGGAGCATATAATTGACGCTTTGGTTTTTCTGCATTAATGCATAGATAAAATTCATTAAAAAATTCTGAACCTAAATTTTCAAACTCATCAACCAAAATACTCAGATGCTTCGGTTGTTTCGCGCAAAGTCTAGAAAGGTAATAACAATTTGCTACCGTATAATTGTAATCAGTTGATTTTGCTTCAGCCCAAAACTTTGTTAATTCGGCATAGGAAGGTTGCACTCTATCACTTCTAAATTTTGCTTGATAAGCGGCGCTTTTGCCATTTTTAAATATAATTAAACCATCTACTCCGCAATCATATCTTTCAAAATTAAACCTTCTCCTATATTCCAAGGGAATATCTTTCTCCATATAGTGCTCAGCTATTTGATATAAGTTGTGCTTGATAAGAAAATAGACATATACAAACTGCTCAAAAACATTTCCCATTTCTTTTGTGTTTGGCAGTTGTTCTATATGTTTCTCTAGTTCATTCCAACTCTTTATCTTAGATTTTAGTAATGGATGAAATTTCATTTTTTCTCCAAGACAACTATGCTTTCCCTGATTAGATTCTTATAGGTATTATGTAGCTCATTCATTTGTTGAGATGAAGCTCGAATTTTTCGTGCATATATAACACTGGCAACTTTAAAACCATTCATTTTAGCAATATCTGCGAGCAACAAATCAGTTGGCACTAATACACCCTTATATCCCGAGTTAGCAATAACTATAAAGCACTTACCTCCTTTTACCATAAGAAAGTGTAATTTCTTAAACATTTTGGTCATGTCGTCAAAGTATCCTTCTATCATATCAGGAATATTTTTATTCCAAATGTTGAAACAAGATATTGTTTCTGAGATTAATTTAACTTTAGCATTAGGATTTTGTATACAATGATTAAATTCTGAATTAACATGGGACCTCACTGCCATTGTCCGATATTTCTTAAAATCTTCATAATTATTAACAAACCCCCCCATCCATAATTCAAGTTTATATACTTCACAATAATCAAAACAGTTAAGATAAGGTGGAGAAAAAATAACAATACCTACTTTTTTATCTTTTATCTTATCAAAATGTTCTTTTAGTAATATAGAACCGTTGATTATTATGGGTTTTTTACCAGAATTTAATCTATAAATGTCATTAACCATTACCTTGCATTTATTAATATAGAAGCTGTAAATATCTCGTATTTTCCTCTTATTCATAGCAATCTTAAGTCCGTTACCATCTTTTATTCTATTAGAACAATCTTCGATAATAGAAAGATATGCCAATTTAAAAAAAGAGGCTATTTTTTTATCTTTTATTGACTCAAAAAACCTCTTTATATGCATTAATTTATTAAAGGCAATCTTAGAAAAAGACCTTTCAAGTAAGGGGGAAATAGGTATAATCTGACTCTTTTTTGTAGGTGAAAATAATTTAATCATAGTATTTATTTTATTGATCTCTTGTTTTGAAAATGTAGTAGTTTTTACTTTTGCTGCAAAGGTAGCTACAGGATTAATATCCAATCCTATACTTCTATATCCTAAACTTTTTGCAACAAGATTAGTTGTTCCGACTCCTGTAAAAGGATCTAATACATAGCGAGTCTTGGGAGGTTTTTCTTTAAGGAGTAGTTCACTGACTAACTTCTCAGAATAGCCCTGTTTATAAAAAAACCAATTGTGTCTAGGAATTTCTTTATTTGTTTTAAAGTTTACTAAATCAGAAAACGAATGTTCTTTCTTTACTCTATATTCCCTGTTTAAAGTATATAGCATTCTAAGATATGCCGGATATAATTTTTTATACTTTAACTGATTTCGAATCAGCTTACATTCACTCTTTCTTGTCATTTGGGGTGTATATCCTTCGTAGATAGTTTTTGTCAAAGTGAGTATATAAATTATGTTTATCGCTTTTTAAAAGATTGGACTTAACAAATATTTCTATTTTAGGTATTACTTTTAAGAACATCTTCCTTATAACTTCATTTCTGTCATATCTTGAATTATTAAAATTGTTTAGATAAGTAGCAAAAATCATATCTAAATCCTTGATAAAATCTGTCTCTGTCATGTTCTTTAATCCAATTTTTTTCTTTGTATCTTTCTTAAAAACATAAATAAAATCTCCATATGGAGAACCATCGTATTTAGTATGAGCAGTCTGTTTGTAATTATCCACTCCATCCTGGAAATATAATCCTTCTTTTTCTAATGTAAAACCTGCACGAAATATAGAAATAAGCAATGCCAACCAAGCCCCAATATCTCTATTATTAAATGTTAAAACCATATGTCTATTCGGTTTTAAAACATGATAAGATTTATGAAATACTAAGAATAGATTATTTTCATAATCTTTCATAGACTTAGCGCCAACGAAATTCTTCTTTCTATTAGCAACAGCCTCTTTTAAGAAATTTAGGGTTTTAGTTTCATATAAGTCTTTATTCCAAACATACCAAAAATGTGATAACTCCAAATACTGGACATTGCTTCCATAAGGAGGGTCTGTAATAATTGTATCAATGGAATTATCTGGAATATTTACCTCATCAATTGAGGCGTTTAACAAAAGTATATTTCCTTTGTCCCTTAAAGTGTCAAATCTATTCACAGGAATTACTTCATAGTTGAATTGTTCATTAAAAAGAAATGCACTTCGTACTCTATTAAATGCCTTTTTAAATGAAGATAAAACATTATTTTCACAAAATTGAGAGGGGACCCAATAAGCATGCTTAGACCAAGTAGTAGGCTTACCTGATTGCCATCCACTATTTGTAAAAGACATTATATTGGTATCTCTTAGAGAACTACTAAAAACAAGTCTTAACACTTCGTATGTATCCTTAGTTATATTCAGCTTAGAAATATAGTTAAGAAGCAATAAATTAATTAACAAATTCCTTTTTGTAAATAAATCTTGAAAATATTTTATACCTTTTTTGTATAGCAGGTCTTCATATTGTCTATCCCAATTAAGTGGAATTTCGTCTTTTCCGATCTCAATTTTATTCTTGCTAATTTCTTTTTCTAAGAATTTTATGTGCTTATTTAACTTTTTGTTCCTTTCATCATCATATTCAATGATTATCTTTTTTCTGTCTATAGGAGAATAAATTACAGAGTAAAGGTATTTATAACCATCTCTTTTACAATTTTTTGGTTCAATGAAACCATCATTATTTTTGTTACCTTTACAACTAGAATTTGAGCAAGAATATCTACCATTTGATATTCTGTTTTTGTTTGATAACAATACTTTGTGCCCACAAAGATTGCAAAAAGCATAAAATGTAAGTTCGTTCCATTCAATTTCAATTTTCTCTTTTAATAAAGTTTTTTGCCTAGACTCACAATCAACTAGATTATAATCACCATAAAGATGTTTTAAATAATCACTTATCTTTTGGAAGGCTGAATTAAGTTCTATAAAATCTACCTTTTTTCTTATCATATTTCTTACAAGAAAAATAGAAAGAGGATTTAAATCCAATCCAACAACTTTTCGCCCAACTTTGAGTCCTTCGTAAAGGGTAACGCCTCCACCACAAAAAGGATCTAAAATAATATCGCCTTCCTTACTGAAGGTTTCTATCAAGTTCTTAAAGACATTCCAAGGCCTTCTTGCAAAGTATCTATGTATTTTATAAGGCGGGGTATGGGCTTCTGCAGTGACGGAAGTATATGATGTCATTTTATATTACCTCAATATAGGTAGATTTTTTGCCTTAATAATTTTTCTATCTTAGGAAAAAGAAAGAGCTGCATAATTAAACCACAAGGGCATCAGATGAAATCAATATTTCTTTTCCCTTGTAAGATTCATAGGCATTATAGTTTAACGAAAAATTAGCTATCTTTCTTTCTGGATAAAGGGATTTTATTTCTTTTTTATTGTCGTAAGTGAGTAACCAAAATGCATCTGGATTACAATTTAATAGCTTTGCGAGCACCTCGTGATCCTCTTTTTTGTAGTGATTCAGGTATAACGTAGCGCCCTTCTCGTAATATGGTGGGTCAAGATATATAAAAACATTTTTTTTATTTAGATAGCCCTTCATCAAATCAACTCCATCTCTATTAAAAACTGAAATCCTATTTTTATACAAGGATAATTGACGTATTCTTTCAGCCAATTTTTCTTTATTGAATCTCGCATCTATTTTCCATTTGCCCTTTTGCTGGATGCCACCAATTGGACCTCCATTGACTATACCAGAAATATTAGTTCTGTTCAGAAAGAAGGTTGCAAACCCTAAATCAAAACAATCGGATTTTGGATTCTTATAAATTAACTTTTGTTTTCTCCATTCTTTAATAGAAATCGGTGTTGAGAATATTTTTTTTATAAATTTTTCTGAATCAAAAATTGCTGATTTCCAAAAAGAGTAAATCGCCTTATCAAGGTCATTAATAACTATTTTTTCCACCTTTTCTAAAAACAATAAAGCTAATGCTGCGCCAGCTCCTCCTGCAAATGGCTCTATGTAAGTAATATTTCCCAATCCATTTTTTTTGATTACTTTATCAAAAAATGAAAATAGAAAAGTTTTCCCTCCTGGATATCTTAAAGGACTATAATGAAACTTAAGATTTCTTTTATATATTATCTTTATCATCTTGTTTTTTCTTGGGATTTAAAATGTAGCGGAATAGTTTTTCCATTGTATCCCATGCGTCCTCTACGTCTTTAGCAATGGCAAAAACGCTTGAATTATGATTTACTGCATTAAGGAATTGTACGGAATAAGAATTCATGTTTGTATTACTGATTATTCTCTGTGTGACTTGGGATAGCTCGATATTTTTTGTAGAATCCATCTCCTTCTTAAATTCTCGCAAAACATCATTTAGATATACAAATTTGCCAGCTGGCTTAATTTGTGTGCCTTTTTGATAAAAATAGGCCTTAAGGGCGCACTCAAGAAAACTTCTCAGAAGATCGTGAGATGCGTTCGGGAACTTATGGTAATCTATCTTTTGAAGCTCACTAAGCATTCTTCCTACCCCGGGACACTGAAGCGTAAAATCAATATCTCTCGGTGCTAATTTTGTTTTTTTCTTAATAGTGAGAGGGATGGTCTCTTTGAAATCCTTGCTTGTAATGATACCCCCACTTTTTGTCTTATTGGGAATCTCTGCCTTTGAAAAAGTGGCAAGATAATCTTTCCTGTTCTTCTCGGTGTTTAAAGAACGTGAATCGACGATCTTATCTACAACATCTTGTACAATCTTTTTAAATCCCTTTTCAAATTCCTTTTTGCTAATTTGTATTTTTACTTCTCCGTTCTTATCAAAATCGAAACCAAGAAAATTTCTCACCCGCTTATCTTCATACAGCCTTCCGATTGTGGAAGCAGGGAAAGTGCGTTCGTTATGAACTTTCTTCGTTACTTGATCAGAATCATATTGTATGGATTTGGCGATTCTATGAATATTGATAAGTTTTAAGAATTTATCTATATCAACATTTGGATATTCTTTTCTTAAATCTTGAACGGTTTTGCCTCTAGCAAGTTCTGCCTTATAAAAATAAGCCTGTCTTAATGGTCGCCAAGGTCGTCTTGTATCGTGTGTATGTTTGCTTGCTAAAAAGTGTCTAACTGAATCGCGATCCGGGGCCAAAACAACCTCCATTTCCTTAATTAATGGCCCTGCACTCTTTATTAATTCCCTAATTTTTGTTTCTTTTGACGGAACAATTTCTGGATGTAGTAATACTTTCAAAGCAGCAACTCTTCGGTTGCCATCAATGACAACAAGTTTTTTGTTTTCCCTAATGACGACGGGGATCTCGTCCGGGAAAAAGCCGTTTGTAGCTATGCTTTCTAATGTTTGCATAGCGTCTTCATTCAAAAAAAGATCATTGATTAAAGCATCCTGTGAAGTTTGTCCTTCCACTTGTAATCGGATATTTTCTAGATCAAGAAATAAGTCTGCAATACTTTCTTTTCTTCTAACCCAATTATCATAATTTTGTACTATAGATTTTTTTATAGGCATTTTAATCTTGCCTCCCATTCTAAACATTGCTCCGGCTCTTAATAAATCTTTCCTGATTCTTAATCATCATCCTGCAAATCAACCCTAAATTCAGCGTATACAGGATAATGATCTGAAACTTTCTTGATAAAAGCAGAATCTGTTACGTTATATTCAGTATCCCATCTGAATGCTCCTGAATTGCCAGTATATTCCACGTTTGCAGTTGTATCTCTTGTCATCATTCTATCATAGGTGTTATCAGCAGTTCCGACTGTTGTATCTACATTATTCCCAATCATCTGTGTCCATTCAGGTAAAATTACAGCCAGTTTTTCTTCTTTAAAATAAGAGCCGTCTGCATTCATATCTCCGACAACTATAACATCTTTTTCAGAAGAGCCATCATAGATTTTATTTATTTCTATTTTCAGGTGTGTTAATTCTGCCTCTACATCTTCAGGCTTGACGTGATTATCAACTATTGTGAAATCAAAATTCCCTGCTTTAAAAGAAGCAATAAACGGCTCTCTTTCAAAAACATCGTCAGGGTCTCCTGCAACATAACTGCTATTTGGAATAAGATTTATTGTTTTTGTGTTATAGACAAAGACATACTGCTCTTTGCTCGTACTTCTGCCTAACCTTTCACTTATTATATAGTCATATTTTGTATTGGCGTCATTAATGTAATTCAGCAAGGTGGGTATAACATTTTGTTCAGTGCTTCTTACTTCCTGTATTGCAACTAAGTCATATTGTTTGACTATTTTTGAGATTATCTGCATGACTTCATCATTTTTTATTTTTGTCTGGCCGAAAATCTGAATGTTAAATGAGGCTATTTTTATTGTTTGCTGTTCTATGGCAGTAGGTTTTTTTGTTTCTTGAGGAGTGTTTAGCTGTGTTGTTTGGTTAATGGTATTGTGGGTGCAACTTGCTAAGAAAATTAGGCTTAATACTAAAACATAGAATAGATATTTTTGTTTCGCAGCTGTCATTTCTTAATGTGTTAATGCAAGACCTGACTCCGTTTTATTTAACTGTGAACCCTGATTTAGTCCAACCATTTTTAGGCTTTGTCTTCGCAACACCATGTTTTCCCCTATTTTTTAGATTTTTACAGTAAATACAATCCATCTTTATAATATTTTTTTTATTCTTGGAAATTTGATGATTGGTATTTTGGTTGCATTTTTTACAATATGTCCATTCTAATGCTCCCGAATCATTACTAATTTTATTTTTCATGACCACGCTTAACATCTCTTTTTGAAAATTAAATTAACCTGTTCAACCTATTCTTGATTGTTTTTTCAATCTTGTCAACATGCTCCATATTGTAAGTTTTTATTTTGTAATAATTTACAATTTTTTTCTGAAGAGAATTATCCATTTCTCTGAAAGATTGATTGGTTTTAATAGCGTATGAGATATAAAGTTCTTTATTCTGCTCTATATCTTCTATGTTTGCGAGGGGAGACAGATTCCCATATAACCACGCATCTTCAGGCTTAAACAGACTTTTCAACGAATAGAGATACGAATACTTATAAAAGTTCTCTAATGTTACAACAATTCCATTGGGATGCTCTTTCGTAATAAAAGAGGTGTTCTTTTTTAAAGAATTAAAATCACGAAAGGTGTAATAATATAATCCTATAGGAGACTTTTTTATGTCATGTTTGCGAGGGGGATATTTATCAATATAGCCGTCTGTTGTTTTATAATTAGATAAAACAAATTTCTTATTACTACCTAATATATTAAATTTAAAATGCCTAATATAATCAAATGTCATTCCTTCTACAGTTCTTTCATAAAGGGCTATCA
This sequence comes from Candidatus Firestoneibacteriota bacterium, assembly GCA_043822305.1. GTDB lineage: Bacteria > Oederibacteriota > D2-FULL-39-29 > D2-FULL-39-29 > JBDRBU01 > JBDRBU01. The sequence goes on along the minus strand of JBDRBU010000094.1, from coordinate 3,807 downwards.
ATATTGGGAACTTAATTAAACCTGTTCCGTGGAACAAGGCACTAGAAAATATTTCTCCTTTTGTTAGTTTGTAGCTATTTTTAAAAACACGCAATCGCTTAAAGTTAGTCTCTTTAATTAAATATGATAAAGGATGCAATATGCAAACAATATCAGCTTTTAGTTTATGGTATGATTTTAAAAACGATACCCCTAAGTCTCTATCGTATAAATCCTCATCACATATATTTTTCCCCTTTCTTCCATTCTTAAACTCCGAGGTTGTATCATTATAAGGAGGATTTCCAATCATTATTAAAAATGCAGAAGGGGGTATTAAATATTTTTCCCTACTCACCCTAGTTAAAGAATTTGTATGAAATATTTTATTCTTATCAAACCGTTGCCTTAAGAACGCACATGCTTTGGCATCTTTATCTGCTATGCGATAATCATTCCCATTAGCATGAACTAAAAATGCTCCACATCCCCCAGCACTATCAACTATTACAATCTTTTTTCGACGAGCCGAAAGATATGGTTGAATAAAATCGTAAACCCTTCTTGTTAATTTTTCTGGAGTGTAATAACTCCCAAGCTGGACTTGTTTATGTTTCGGCAAATGTTCTGCTTTATTTACTTGCATGTATTTCACGTAATGTTTGAATAATTTGGACAATATCATAATTATGGCGTTTAGAAGCCATACCGAAAATTTTCATCAAACTTATTAGATTTTGAACATTGTTTTTGTTTATAACATATATTAGATTGTCTCCCGAAACAGATGATTTACCTAAAAGATAAGACGAATTCATAAAAGATTGAATGGGTATACAAAAATAAACCATAGGTTGAACACCAGTGGCATATTGTTGTTTTTTAATAGAAACTTCGATTTGTGTTTCATCTATGGTTTCAATCATAAAAAGTGTAGGCAATTTGATGCTTGTTTCTTCAAAGTTTATTCCGTTAATAGTAAGTTTGGAATGGTGCTCTACGCTTATAGTTTTCTCATCTATAAAACCCTGATAACCCCTTATTTCATCAAGCAAATGATTAACTTCTTTATTTGAGATAAGGTCCAATTCAATAGCAGCATAAAAGATTTCTGACAATTGAGAAGGATACTTGCGCTTGCCGTTACTACCTAAAAAATCTTTTTTGTCTAATTTTGTTTTCTTTTCCCCCTTCTCAACTTCATTAACTAGGACATCATAACCTATTTGCCATTCTAAATAGACTTGCTCATCAAAAATAGACTTTCTTGTTGAGAAAGTTTCTCCAAAATCTAATCTATTTTTTCTTTTATTAAATCTATACTCTCTATAGTTAGCAGCTGGAATAGTTATCAAAATATCTCGTCCCTTAACATTATATTCCATCTTTCCTCCTTACCTTAAACTGAAACCTATTTTATTATAAAATTCAGATTATTTCTGTTTTCCCTATTATATTCTTCCGACAGTGGATTGGCAATAAATTGAATTTGAGTTGAATGTTAAGTTTTGGTAAGTCTTTCAATCGCACCGGGTTTCTTTTTATATGACAAGTTTTGCAATTTGTTATATGCAACCTTTTCGTTTAGTTTAGATATGAGGTTTTTACCTTCGTTTTATATGCAAGTTTTGGCAAGTCTTTACAGTTTGCTGAATGTAAGATTTTGTAAGACGTTTTGCCTTTGTTTTATATAAGGTCTTGCCTATTGAACAGGTTTTCTCTTTTGAGCGAGATTTGAGGCGAAAACAGCTATTATAGGCGGTGGGAAATTCCCTTCTTTTAGGGTGTCAAAAAACTCGGGATAATGTCCTATTATAGGCCTTGGAAAACTCTTTTTTATAGGCTCGGAAAAATTCCGAAAAATACTATAACAAGAGCTGAAAGGGTGGATTTATCAAAATTGGTAGCAAAAATAACCCTCGCTTAACAACAAAATACTTTAATCTATTTCTGCAACTTCGAGTGTTTTACAAACATGGGCTTTAAGATTAACGGTGGTAAACCCATTCGTGTTGTTATTTCTTGAACTAACTCTCTAAGATACGGCCATGTATGTAAATATAGCGAAGAATTTCCCAAAAGGCTAAAGAACTTCTCGGAAATTGAAACTTCCGAATGGTAAGTTATTAGATAGACGACTCTTATTTTTAATTTAATTTTTTCATCTTTTTGCTTTTTGCCATTTATATTATACTCATGGTAAACTTTAAACGTCTTATTATCTATTTTTTCAAAGCGTTTCTTCTCTTCCTTAATAATTACAGCTGGAGGGTGAAAATTTTCTTCAACGCTGACATCCAAAGAAAGAATACGCAGAGATTGGATAGTAAGCGTTTCTATGAATTTTTTATATTTCGTGATTTCTTTGTTTTTAGGTTTAGGCTGTGGCATGTTCATTCTCTTCAAATTTTGGTATTAGCGAGTTAGGATATATCTTCCATACGTGTAGATGTTGGTTTGACTTCTCATATTTCTGTAATTCTTTTGCCATTTCCTTAATTGCTGACTTTCCAGAAAGGAGTGATACAATAAGTTGATTTAAACTTGTCCCTTCTTCTTCTGCCATTCCAGACAGACGTTCATGGATATACTTAGGCATCCTTAACAGTACTTTACCGGAATATTCCCCTGTAACATCGGGAGACGGTATGTCAATCCCTTTCTCTATAGCTGTTTCAATCCACAATAGCTGAGCATCCTTAATATTCTTGATAGCCTCAGCTGCGGTTTTTCCATAACTCATACATCCAGGAAGTTCTTTTACCTTCACGTGAAAGCCACCTACTTCCTCTTGAATCAACTCGATTGTATAGGGTAATTTCATGTAAGGACTCATTCTACTCATCAACCCTCCTTTTTTCATACCATTCCTCCAAGGTTAATATTTTTACAATATCCTTTATATACCACCTTGTGACCTTTTTTTTATTTTTAACTATAGTTATTGGGCGACTATTTTCTCTTTCGTAAATTAGGTGACTACTCCCACTACCTGTAGTACGTAAAGTGAATCCAAAATATTCTAATATACGTTTAATTTCATTAAATGGCATTTCAGCTGGTCGCTGCAACATCTTCTTGACTATTTTATCAATGTTAGCCAACCGTTTTCTCCTTGATTATACTACAGGTAGTATCATTTTCCAAATATATGCGTTTGCGTGAAGGACTTGACAATAAACTAAAATTTATTTTACATGTTTTTAAAATCTTGTCAAATTGAGATGGGATTTCTTATTAACAGCTTGACAATCTATACCTTCGGATTTTGCATTGAAGATTGATTAAACCCTTTTTCTATACAACTTTTTGAACCTTTTTTATATACTCGGAAAAAGTCTATTTGTATAACTAGCCTTATGGTGTCCAATAGGTGTCCATAAGAGGGTCAAAATGGTTCAAATTCATGCAAATTGGTTCAAAGAGATTAAAAGACTAAATCATAATGCCTGCCTGCAATTTGACGTGCCGCAAAAGGATTAAAAATTTCTTCAGTTGGCATTACGAATGCCCTGCTCTACCAACTGAGCTATCTCGGCATTTTCGTAATTACTAATTACGAAAATGGTAAACAGCAATCCGTAAATGGTAATTGGTAATTAAAAAAAGTTACGAATTACCCTTAGAGATTGATGAACAATCTCAAGGACTTTGGTCCCGGGAATCTTTTAGATTCCACGGGGCGCTTTACGAGTTACCAATTACGGTTAATATTATAGCTTAATTTAGAGGTTTTTGCTTGAGGTTTTTATGTGGTGTTAGGGAGAGAATATGTAAAAACGCTTTACTATTTAAAAAAGTCCTAATTGTTTATCTTTTTTCTCTATT
>JBDRBU010000093.1:0-11133 GCA_043822305.1 Candidatus Firestoneibacteriota bacterium | reverse complement strand
AAGAATGGAATAGTGAGGTAATCGAATTATAGATGGAAGGAATTTTTGCCCAAAGAAGGGCGTAGAATGGGAGGTGAAATTGGTAAAAGTTAAAAATAAGGTGTTAAATGGTAAAAAGATGGAGGTTGTGGGACAGCCTCTTAACAGATACTTTCTATTTCAAAGATCCATCCTATCCTATTACATCTCTACAATAGAACCTGAAGAACCGCAAAAAAGCTCTTTAACTTACTTTTATTAAAACTTCTCATTTTCCTTTCTAACCTCCCAGTGTTAGATTAAAGGTAAATAATTTAATTGTATATTACCAAATTAAATCAGTAATGTCAATATTTTTTTGTAGATTTTTTTGTAGATATACATTTTAGTAATTCCTGCTTGTCATTGCGAGATTAACGAAGTTAATCGTGGCAATCTCTTCAAAAAATCATTAAGATTGCTTCACTTCGTTCGCAATGACGGTGTTCAGTAAGGATTTACTTTGTAAATCCCTTTTTCCTGTAATTTATATTTTTCCTAAATCCGTTTTTAATCGGCTCTTTAAGTATTCTTTTATCCTTTCCAATAAGGCACTATATAAAGAAAATGTTTCTTCAATAAATTTTTTTATAGAAGCCCACCTTATATCAAGATACTCATGAGTAATAATATTTCTTAGTTTTACCAATTGAGATAACTTCTCAACTTCTTCTTTATTGAATTCACTCACCAACGATAAAGAAAATACCATTTCTCTGTAAGTTTCTGGAATACTTATCTCCTCGACAGTAAGAACTATTTTTGAGATATCAATCAAAGAATTCACAAGATTTTCTATCCACCTTTCAACATCTCTTCTTCTACTCCTCTCTGTTCTATAAATCTCCCATGTAAGCGACTTAAAAAATGGATAATCTTTTATCTCCTCTTCAAGGAAGTTTATATACTTTACTAGTCTTTCTTTTATTTCTTCCTTCATTATTTCGCCTTTGTAAGAAAATCATTAATAAGCATTTCTCTAAAATCTACAGATTCTGATGTAACAACAGCCATAAAATCCAGGTAAAGTCCCCAATCTCTAATTATAATAGGAATACCTCTAATTGCAGTAGATGAAATTGTAACTGGTACACGATTTAAAATAACAAGTTCCACCTCTTTTCCTAAAATCTTTTCCAGTTCTACCCATATTTCGGCTTCCTGTTTATAATAAACAAGTTCTTCAAACTCAATTGGTTTAGAATGTTTTGGATAAAAATAAACTGCTATATCAACATCCGACAAGGAGGTATTTTGTCTGCTTGCCCAAGAGCCAAATAAAAATGCAAAAGCCACATCCTCTCTTTTACTAAAATATTGCTTGATTTTTTCAATTATCATAAATACCCCTCACAGATATCACACTAATAGTACCTGTCCACTTTTCATTTTTTAATTGGAATCTTTATTTTTTTTAAAGGCTGTAAACATTTGGGACAGTTCCCTGGTTCACCAGAATTAAAATTGCAAGGTATACATTTATACAACACTTCATGTTTTTTTAAAGTAATATCCTTACAATTCGGACATTTTTCCTCTTTATCCTGTGAATAACCACATTTTGAACAAACATATGTATAACTTCTTGCATTCTTCACTAAATCTACCTTGCATTTACTACACTTACCTGGTTTTACATAATCGCCTTTCTTACATTTAGGACAGCAATAATACTCATAGCTAATCACATCTTTATCTACTTTTTTAGAAACCGGGACATCAGATACTTTAGACGGTTTAGTAGCAGGCTGTTTTGCAGTTGCAGTTTGCTTGGTAGTATTTGTCGTAGTTGATTTTTTTGTTGCAGGAGCAGAAGTATCAGTAGCAAAAATAAAAAATGAAAAGCAAAATAGCATTAATAATACAAATATATTTTTCATAAAATTCACCCTCCTTTTACTTTTTCTTTTAAAGCCGATTTAATTTCTCTCTCTACCTCCCTTTTTTTAATAACATCTCTTTTATCAAAATGTTTCTTGCCTTTAGCCAGGGCTAATTCTATTTTTATTTTATTACCTTTTAAGTATATTTTTAATGGAACTAAAGTTAAATTTTTCTGACTTAACTTGCCTAACAACCTGTTTATTTCTGTTTTATGTAAAAGTAACTTTCTCTTTCTTGTTGGCAATACATTATGTATATTACCATACAAATAAGGACTTATATGCATATTATACAAAAAAATTTCCCCTTTGTCAACCCTTGCAAAACTATCTTTTAAGTTCACTTTGCTCTCACGAATTGATTTTACCTCAGTTCCAACAAGAGCAATTCCTGCTTCATATTTTTCTAAAATAAAATAATCAAAAAAAGCTTTTCTATTTTCTATAATCACTTTAATATTTCCTTAAAATATCTTTCTTAAATCAACAACACTTTTTAAAACATAGTCGGGTTTATGCTCTCTCTTAACATCTTTTAGTTTATTTAATTTAGTTATCCCTGTAAGTACAAGAACAGTTTTTGTTTTAAGAGTTTTGCCAAATAAAATATCCGTATCTAATCTATCACCAACAATAATTGTATCTTTAGGAGAAAATCCTGTTCGTTTTAAAATTTCTTTAAGCATATAAGAAGATGGTTTTCCAATCACAAAAGAATTAATACCCGTAGCAGATTCTACACAAGCAACTATAGATCCCCCACCGGGAAAAATTTTATTTCTACCTGGATATGTTGTATCTTTATTCGTTGCTATTAATTTTGCACCTTGTCCAATAAAATCAAAAGCCTTTTCTAATTTATTGTAAGTAAACTTTCTATCCAATCCTACAATTACATAATCTACTTTTTTAATCTTGTCAAATTCTCTGATAATCTTAAAACCACAAGAAGTTAATTCCTGATACAATCCTTTTCCTCCTATTATAAATACTTTTTTACATTTTTTACTATTTTCTTTTAAATAAAGACCTGTTGCATAGCCAGAAGTCATTATATCATTTACATTACAGGAAAATCCCATTTTACTTAATTTCATTACATAATCATCCCTTGAGAGCGTGGAATTATTAGTAGCATATACAATTTTATGACCTTTCCCTTTCAAATATTTAATAACTTCTTTAGCACCTTTTATAACTTTATTCTCTCTATATAAAACACCATCTAAATCAAAAACAAAAAGCATAAATCCTCCATTAATTCCCCTTTTAATTCCCCCTTAATAAAGGGGGTTAGGGGGTTGTTAAGATCGATTTATATTTTTTTAAACACTCAACATAATGATAAGGGATTAAAATAGTTCCTATCAAAATCTTGCTTTTTCCTAAACCATGGCAATCAGACCCACCTGTAATTAAAAGATTATTTTTAACTGCTAATTCCTTATAATGTTCCACCTGCGATGTCGAATGTTCGCTACGATATACCTCTAGACCTGCAAGTCCGAATGGAATTAATTTAAATATTAATGCATCATTATTTAATACTGCTGGATGAGCTAAGACTGGAATCCCCCCTATCTTCTTTATCATATTGATTGCTTCTACAGGACTTATAAAATATTTTCGGACATAAGCAGGTCCATCCTGCCCTATATAATTTTTGAATGCTTCCCTGACATCAGAAATATAACCAGCATTTTTAAGTGCTCTGGCAATATGTAGTCTTCCTATGGAAGTATCTGATTTCGTTAACTTTAAAACATCCTCCAGACACAGTTTTATATTTAAATTATTTAACTTCTCGATGATTTTTCTTGCTCTTTCTAATCTTGCCTCTCTTAATATTTTAAGTTTGTTTAAAAAATCCTTATCATTCCAGTTAATAAAATAACCAAGCATATGCACTTCAATATCGTTTTCTTCTGCAGATAATTCAATACCTGGTATGATTTCTATTCCTAATCTTTCATTAATTTTCATTGCTTCATCTATGGCCTCTACGCCATCATGGTCAGTAATACTTACCGCCATAAGCCCGGCACTTTTTGCCCTGTTAAGTAACTCATCTACTGTAAAAGTAGAATCAGAAACATTCGTATGAGTATGTAAATCTGCATATCCGTTCTTCATTTTATTTTTAAATATTTATGAATTTGTGGTATAACCCTAATATCTTTCAATTTTAAAAGATTATAATATTTCTTTATTTTCTCAAAAAATTTTTCAAGATGCATATTAGAATCAATTTGAATTACAAATGGGATACTCTCATCAATCCCTTTTATTAAAGATACTGCTTTAAGCATGTCACCCTTTAGCGTGTTTTCTGTTATAACAACTTTTACAAAAACTTTTTTCTTGGAAATTTTTAAAAACTCCGTATGTTCATTCCAAAAACTCCTTAAACCAGTAGAGGATGGCAGTTTTATATCCATTGAAATTATATCTACATTTTTTATTATCCTTTTTAATTCATCGACTAAAGTACCATTAGTATCCAAATAAACCTTTATTCTTTTCTTTTTTAAAACTTTAATTAGTTCTTCGAGATATTCAATCTGGGCCAGAGGTTCGCCTCCCGTCAAACTAACAGAATGAAAATCATTCTTATAACAGCTAATCAGACGCATAACATCTTTTACTTCGATAGGATTATTTAAATAGTAATCTTTGCTATCTTTATAGACTTTGCATCTTTTTTTAATACTTAGCGAATACTTCGTATCACAAAACTTGCACCTTAGATTACAACCAGAGAATCTAATAAAAATTTGTTTAACACCCAGATATATACCTTCCCCTTGAAAAGATGAGAATATTTCAGTGATATACCCATTATTCTGCATATGTTGCCCAAGATTTACTTGTTTCCCAAATGCTTACTTTAGATACTTTTACATCTTTTTTAAGCTGGATAAAAAAATACTTGGCTATGTTTTCTGCGGATGGATTATTCTTTTTAAAATATTTATGTTCATTAATTACTGTATGGTCAAACTCTTTCATTATTTCCCTTAATTTCCCTTTGACAACATCAAAATCTATTAAAAGTCCTATTTCATTTAATTTCTTACCACTGACCACGACTATAACTTTATAGTTATGCCCGTGCATATTTTCACATTTCCCTTTATATCCTCTTAAGAAATGACCGGCAGAAAATTCATCTTCTACGGTTATTTTAAACATATTTTCCTCAATTCTTTTAAAAACTCTTTTACCAAGTCTTTCTCTTTTACTTTTTTTATTATCTGGCCATATTTAAATATTATCCCTAATTTTTTTCCACCGGCTAAACCTAAATCTGCTTCTTTTGCTTCTCCAGGACCATTAACAACACATCCCATTACGGCAAGTTTTAATGACTTCTTGATATGTAAGATATTCTTTTCTACCTCATCAGCAATTTTAAATATATTTATCTCACACCGGCCACAGGTTGGACACACAATTAAATCCACTCCTTCTTTTCTTAGTTTCAAAGTTTTTAAAATTTCTTTACCTACTCTTACTTCATCTAAAGGACTACTGGCTAAAGAAACTCTAAGAGTATCTCCCATTCCTTCTGAAAGTAATATTCCCATCCCTATCGAAGACTTTACCGTTCCAGGTAAAAGTGTTCCAGCCTCGGTTATTCCAATATGAAATGGATAATCGCATTTTTTGGCTATGAGTTTATATGCATTTATAGTCGTTAAAGTATCAGATGCTTTTAAAGATAAAACTATATCAAAAAACTTGTTTTTTTCAAACAATTTTATAAATGATAAAGCCTTACTCACCATTTTCTTTGCAACTTCCAATGACTCTTCGCCTCTTCTTCTATACATGAATTTTTCTAAAGAACCTGAGTTAACTCCTATCCTGATTGGAATTCTGGCTAATTTTGCTGCTTTTAAGATTTCTTTTATTTTATACTCTTCACCAATATTGCCCGGATTTATTCTGATTTTATCAACTCCTGAATCAATAGCCATTAAAGCAAGTTTGTAATTAAAATGTATATCACCCACAAGAGGAATAGATATTTCTTTTTTTATAATTCTTAAATTTTTTGCGGAAATTTCATCAGGGACAGCAACTCTGACTATTTCACAACCTGCTTTTTCTAATTCTTTTATCTGATTGATTGTAGAGAGAACATCCCTTGTATCTGTTTTTGTCATTGATTGAATAGAGACAGGGAATTTACCACCTATTATTACCTTGCCAATTTTAATTTCTTTTGTTTTTCTCCGTCTTAATTGCTCCATAATCTACTTAAAATCCTTAACACATCATTATAGGTAACTAACACAGCAATTGATATAATAATAAAAAGTCCAATCTGTTGAAAAATCTGCATATATTTAACACTTAATGGTTTTCTTCTTATCCCTTCAATAAGAAAGACTAATATATAACCACCATCAACCAATGGGATAGGTAAAAGATTTACTAAACCAAGACTTGCATTTATAAAAGCAAAAAAACCAAGGAAATCAATTAAGCCCTTTTGAGCCGCAGATGAGGCCACCTGAATAACCATCACCGGACCACCCAAAGAATCCTTAGCAGACACCTTGTTAGTTATAATCATGTAAATAGCTTTCAACTGTAATACTGTTAAGAAATAAACCTTTTCAAAGCCATTTTTAATTGACTCAACAACGCCTAACCTTTCTTTGTAAAAAAGATTTGTTTTTGGTGATATGCCTATTAAAAATCTTTTTGTTAAAATATTATCTTTCACTGGAACAACATTTTTAAAAATTATCGCTTCAAGTCTCTTTATTTTTAAACTTAATTCTTTACCTCCACATGTTAGAACAACTTTTTGAAACTCTAACCATTGAGAGATTGGTTTATTATTAACGGCTAATATTTCATCACCGCATTTTAAACCCGACTTGTAAGCTGGACTCCCTGGATTAACAGAATCTATAATAGGAAGTATATTCGGTTCTAATCCAGCCATACCTTTTTCACTCACTTCGGATTTTATCTCTAATTCTTTATCTTCTCTTAACACTTTAACCACAAAATAAGATAAACCTTTTTCCTTGAACTGTGATCTTTCAAAAACATATTTTTCAAATTCATACCATGAAGAAACTAATTTAGCATCAACAGAAACTATTTTATCAAAAGGTTTAAAACCACTCTTTTCCGCATTTGATCCAACTTCTACACTTCCTACTTGAGTTGAATAAGTGGGAAAGTCAATACCATACCAGAAGATAAAAATAAATGTAATCACGGCTAAAGCAAAATTCATAATTGGTCCTACTACTACTATTAAAATCCTTGACCACCATGGTTGGCCAAAAAATTCCCATTTCTCTCCGATTAAATTACCCTCTTTCAAGTCCTCTCCAGCCATTTTCACATATCCACCAAAAGGCAGGGCAGAAATTACATACTCTGTATCACCTTTTTTCACTCCAATTAATTTTGGACCAAAACCAAGTGAAAATTTTAATACCTTCACTCCTCTAAGTTTTGCCACAATAAAATGACCTAATTCATGAAAAAAAATGACTACACCAAGTGCAATTATAACCTTTATAGCAATTATCATAATCTCCCCTTTTGGATTTCTCCTCTTGTGACTTCTTCTGCCCATTTTTCAGCAGAAAGAACATCGTTTAATGATGGATTTCTCACAACTTTATGCATATCCATCACCTTTTTTATTATCTTTGGAATATTTATAAATTTAATCTGTTTGTTTAAAAATGTTTTTACTGCCATTTCACTACTTCCGCTTAAAACAGTAGGTAAAGTTCCCCCTACTTTAGCCGCATACCTTGCATAATTCAAGCAAGGAAAAGTATGGACATCCGGTTTATAGAACTTTAAATTTTTCAAGTGTGTTATATTAATTCTTGGTAAATCACTATTAAGCCTCTCAGGATAAGAAAGCGCATATTGGATTGGAATTCTCATATCTGCTGCCCCAATCTGAGCCAAAATTGACCCATCAATAAATTCCACCATAGAATGCACAACACACTCCGGCTGTATCACAACATCAATGCTGTCTATGGGTATATTAAACAGATAATGTGCTTCTATAATTTCAAATCCTTTATTCATAAGTGTTGCCGAATCTATAGTAACCTTCTTACCCATATTCCACTTCGGATGATTTAAAGATTGTCTTAATGTAATATCTTTTAACTGTTTTTTTGTATAGTTAAAAAAAGGTCCACCAGATGCTGTTAAGATAAGCCGCCTGATTTTATTAGATTTCTCACCCTTCAAACACTGAAATATAGCACTATGTTCACTATCTATTGGAATTATATTAACATTATTCTTTCTTGCTTCTCTGATGATAATACTACCGGCTGAAACTAACGATTCCTTATTGGCTAAGGCTATATTTTTCTTGGATTTTATAGTTTCTAAAACAGGTATTAAGCCAGAAGTTCCGGAAAGTGCAATAACTACTAAATCTGCATTTGTTTCTTTTATTAATTTTATTAATCCTTCAAATCCACTGTATATTGATGGAAATTTTAAATTTTTACAAATTTCTTTTAATTCGAATGCTTTTTCATCATGACAGACAGCAACTATCTTCGGTTTAAATTTTTTAATCTGTTCACTTAATAATCCAATATTACCATTTGTACTTAATCCAACTACTTCAAAATATGAAGGAAATGATGAAATTACTTTTAAGGTATTTATTCCTATCGAACCTGTAGAACCTAATATGGCTATTTTCTTTTTTTTCATATGGTTGATAATAATAAATAAACTGGTGTGGCTAATAAAAACGAATCTAACTTATCTAAAATTCCACCATGACCTGATATAATATTTGAAGAATCTTTTACACCACAAAATCTTTTTAACAACGATTCTAAAAGATCACCTACCTGAGCAGATAAACAAACAACTATTACTACAAAAAACGCATATGGTAAACTATCAAACGGAATAATACTCGTTACATATTTTAAAAAAGTTACAATAATTAAACTAATAACCACACCCCCGATTAAACCTTCTAAAGATTTATTAGGACTAATTATCGGCATGATTTTTCTTTGGCCAAAGGCACTTCCAATAAAATAAGCACCACTATCGTATATCCAGACAGTTAAAAACAAGAAAAATGTCTTCCCTACTCCCAGATTTCTTAACAAAATAAGACTGCTTCCAAGAATTATTAAATAAAATGCACCAAATATTGTAAAAACTATACTCATCGTAGAACTTTCAACATCTCTTTTAAACAAAGAAAAAATTGCAATTAAAATAGAATACACAACAAGAGTCGTTAAAAATCCATATAAAATAAGATTATTAAAATTAAAAATACGAAATTTAAGCATACCATATAAAACCGTGATAAAAAGCAATACATTAAGCCAGCCAAAAGTTTCTATATTTGCTTTTTTAATCATACTATGATACTCAAGTAAACCTAACAATAAAAAAATACTAACAAGACAATAGTAAAAAATTGGATTTTCTAAGAATATTGTAACGGTAAATAACGGTATAAATAATATAGCCACTATTATTCTTTTTAACATATATTATACTCCTCCAAATCTTCTTTCTCTTTTTTGATAATCAACGATTGATAGATATAAATGCTCTTTTTTAAAATCTGGCCATAAAACATCAGTAAACCATAGTTCTGTGTAAGCAATCTGCCAGAGTAAAAAGTTACTGATTCTTATTTCTCCACCGGTCCTTACAAGTAAATCAGGTTCAGGTAAACCAGCAGTATAAACATAACTTGAAAAAATATCCTCATCAATAGAATTAATCAGATTTGAAATATTTAATTTAGTTCTCACATTTATTATATCTTTTAAAAGTTTTCTTACTGTATCTATAATTTCAATTCTACCGCTATAATTTAACGCAAGATTTAATATCATATTTTTATTGTTCTTGGTCCTTTTACACACATCTTCTAATTCGTTTTGTACATAATTCGGCAGTTCACTTATCCTGCCAATTACTCTCATTTGAATTCCATTTTTCATTAAGTTTTTCTTTTCTTTTCTTAAATATTGCTTTAACAATCTCATTAAAAAATTCACTTCTTTTTCTGGCCGTTTCCAATTCTCTGTGGAAAACGCATACAAAGTTAAAATCTTAATCCCTAAATTTCTACAAGCAGTAACAATCTCTTTAACGGCATTCATTCCTCTTCTATGACCTTCAATACGCAAAAACCTCTTATTTTTAGCCCATCTTCCATTGCCATCCATTATTATGGCTATATGCTTGGGTAGTTTGTCCTTATTAATTTTCTGTAAAAGGCTTTCTTCCTTCACTTTTTCCACTTTCTCTCACACTTCCATTATTTCTTTTTCTTTTTCAGCAATGGTTTTATCAATTTGAGAGATATTACTATCTAAAAGTTTTTGGATTTGCTCTTTAGACCGTTTCATTTCATCTTCTGAAATTTCTCCTTTTTTCTTCATCCCTTCAACTTCCTCATTTGCATTTCTTCTAATTCCTCTTAAAGCTATCCGGCCATCTTCTGCAATTTTTTTAACAAATTTAACTAATTCCAGCCTTCTTTCTTCTGTTAATGGCGGAACATTTATTCTAATGGACTTCCCATCACTAATAGGTGTTAGACCTAAATCGGACTTTAAAATTGCTTTCTCGATATTAGATAAAACACTTGCGTCCCATGGTTTAATCTCTATTAATCTTGACTGTGGTATTGAAATATTTGCAATCTGGTTTATTGGCGTTTGAGAACCATAATATTCAACTCTTATATTATCAAGTATTGATATAGATGCTCTTCCTGTCCTTACAGTGGAGAATTCCTTTCTAACATGCTCTAAACCTTTTTTCATCTTTTCTTCCATCTGATTTATATTGTATGACATAACACCTCCAATTAAATTAGGGACAGACACTATTTATTATATCCGAGAACTATGGATAACCGCAAGTATTTCAATATCATCACCTTCTGTAATTCTATAAACAATCCTGTAATTTTGGTAAGTGAGTACTTGCTTTTTCTGTCCACTTTATTTTGCCCATTTTTTAACTCTTTTGAGAATATCCATCTGGCAATCGTTTCATAGTTTCAATAACAACTTCTTTTACTGTGTCCGGTTCTTCAGGTTTGATTGTAGAAAATTTATTTAATATTTCTACCTTTGCCTGAAGCCTCCTTTAATTTGAATTTATCCTAATTTAAGGTTAGGATATTGACCTTTTTACAGTTCAATTCTTCACTGTGTATTTTATC
>JBDRBU010000092.1:0-6983 GCA_043822305.1 Candidatus Firestoneibacteriota bacterium | reverse complement strand
ATAAAATACACAGTGAAGAATTGAACTGTAAAAAGGTCAATATCCTAACCTTAAATTAGGATAAATTCAAATTAAAGGAGGCTTCAGGCAAAGGTAGAAATATTAAATAAATTTTCTACAATCAAACCTGAAGAACCAAATAAATGGAATTGGCAAGGGAACAAAATATATGACATAATTCTTTTATGGCACATAATGTTAAATAATGGCATATAAGATGGCACATATTTTTTATGGCACAAATAATGTAAATTTGGCTCATAATTGGTTTATAAATAAATATCTGTAAAGAAAATAACAAAAAAGATATTTTTGTGATATCTGTGATTTTTTAATTTAAACAAATGAAAAAATATTTTTTACCATTAGTATTTATTATTCCTCTGGCGGTTTATTTACTCACTATCTGTCCAACTGTTTATGTTGGAGATAGTGGAGAGTTGATTACCGCCAGTTATACTTTAGGTGTAGCCCATCCTCCCGGCTATCCGTTGTTTTGTATTTCAGGCAAGTTATTTTCATATCTACCTTTAAGTAATATTGCTTACAGGGTAAATTTGGTCTCAGCATTTTTTGGTAGTTTAACAGTATTGGTATTATTTTTAACCTTAGCTACTTTTTCCATTTCGTCCTATATAAAATGGGACGCGACAGTATTCACTTCTTTGGTTTTTGCGTTTTCTACAATTTTCTGGGAACAAAGTTTAACGGCAAAAGGTGGGCTATATACCTTAAATGCATTTTTTGTGAGTTTAATTTTATATTTATTGTTTAAATTTTTAACGAAACAGGATAATAAAAAAGTAGTTTTAATTTCTTTGATTTGTGGCTTAGGATTAGCGAATCACCACACTATGTTGTTCTTTGTTGTTATGGCCTTGTTTTTTGTTTTATGGTTTAGTCGAAATAAATTAAAATCATTTTTATCTTTTGTATTTTTGGGATTTGGAGTTTGTATTTTGTTGTATTTATATCTTTTAGTTGTCTCTAATTTAAACCCACCCATAAATTGGGGTAAGCCAAATAATTTAGCAAGATTATTTGACCATATATTTAGAAAACAATATGGTTCAGCGCTGGTTCCTTTAACTTTTACTCTTTATGTTCATATGGCCATTGAATATTCCAAGTTGATATTTAGACAATTTAATATTTTGTTTTTATTTGTACCATTTGGAATATTTTATTTATTTAAATATTATAAAAAATTCTTTTATTTGACTGTGGTTAGTTTTTGTTTATTTTGTTTTACCCTGCTCTGTCAAATAGAGCGGTCTTTATCTGTTCATTCTCTTTATACTCATAGAGTTTTTTTTATCCCTGCTTTTATTTTATTTTGGATATGGATTGCTTCAGGAATATTTTATATTTTAGAAAAGGTAAAATATAAATTTTTAACCAACTTGACTTTTATCCTCCCTGTATTATTTTTGGTTTTTAATTATTCAAATAATGATAAAAGTAAAAGTTTTCTATTGCATGATTATGGTCTGAATGTTTTAAAGACAGTTCCAAAAGATTCCATTATTTTTACTGCTGGTGACCATTCTGCTTTTGTATTAACTTATTTACAAAATGTTGAAAGTATAAGGACTGATGTTAAACTTTATGATGATGAGGGGACTGTATTTGAAAACATTTATGGGGAAGATTTTTTAAAAATATCTATTGGCGAGCATAAGTTAAGATTAAATGCAAAACAAATTGAAATTATAAAAAGCACAGATAAACAAGTGTTTTTCATTCTGGGAAGCAATATTCATAATATGGCTATATCAGAATGTAAAATAAACTACAAGCCCTTTGGTTTGCTTTATAAAATAACTAATGAAGATATAAAATCCCTTTATAGTCTTAAAGAAAACTTAAATGGTCTGGTCATTATGGAAAGTCATAGTAATGATTATTTAGAAAAGGATTTATTATCTCAGATATATTTTATGAAAGGAGAATATGAATATGCTGGTGGGAATGTAAAAAATGCTGAAGAAAATTATACTAAAGCCATGAAAGTTGGCCTAGATGTTGATACAATTCAAAATAATATGGCTATAGTTTTTCAAAAGCCAGAATTTAAAGATAAAATGTTGGAGTTTTATCAAAATTTATCAATTAAAAATTCTGAACAAGCAGATGTCCGCCACAATCTGGGTAATGCATATTTTTCAAAAGGTGATTTTGATTCCGCAGAAAAGGAATATCTAATTGCTTTAAAACTAAATCCGAAATATACTGAAGCGTGGAATAATCTGGGGGTTGTTTATTATAATAAGAAAGAACTATCTTCTGCCGTAGAATGTTTTAAAAAAGCACTTGAATTAAATCCTGCTGATAGTAATTTGTTTGTAAATTCAATAAATATTTTAAGAGAATTAGGGCTAAAAGAAGAGGCAAGAAATTTCGCTTTAGAAGGGGTAAAAATTCATAAAGATAATAAAATATTAAGATTTGTTTTAGGGAATTTATATTTAAATGAGAATAAACTTGATATGGCTTTGGAAGAGTATGAGTACATCGTAAAGTTTATAGATAATAAATATGCTGAGGTATATAATAACATCGGTGTTGTTTATATAAGAAAAAATGATTTAAAAAAATCAAAAGAGTATTTTAAAATGGCATTAAGTATAAAACCAGATTATACAGAAGCATTAAGAAATTTAAAAGATGTTGAGGAGTGTTTGAGGAAGTGAAAAAAGTGGGGAAAGTGAAGAAAGTAAAAAAAGTGAATAATTTAAAGAAAGCGGAAAAATATAAAAGGATGTGTAATTATTTAATGGCTATTAAATATTATAAATTGGGCTTAAAGGAAAACTATTCTGTTTTGTCCTTATTTGGTCTTGCTGACACTTATAGAATGGTGGGGAAATTTAAAAATGCTGTTAATTTGTATGAAAAAGGTATAGATATTTCAAAAAAGTTGAAGGATGATTCTTTGTTGGGAGATGGGTTAGTAGGATATGGAATGGCTAAAAGAGGGATAGGAGAATATAAGACTGCATACAAATCTTTTAAGCATGCTGAAAAAATTTATATGAAGGTTAAAGATGAAGAAGGGAAAGCATTTTGTAATTGGTGTTTGGGTGGTTATTTTAGAATAAAAGGAGATTTAAAGAAAAGTCTTAAATCTTTTAAGATAGCATTTTTAACCTTTAAAAGATTTGATAGTAAAGATGGTCTAGGTTATGCTTTATGTGGAATGGCTGGGACATTAAGAGTAATTGGGGATTTTAATAAATCTTTGAATTATTATAAAAAAGCAAATACGATTTTTAAAAAGATAAAAGATAGGTTTGGTTTAGCGTATTCTAACTGTGGTACTGGGAGTGCTTATAGAATGTTAAATAAAGCAGAAAAGGCAATAAGGTTTTATCGTCTGGCACAAAGAGGTTATAAAAGAATAAAAGATAAGATTAATTATGGATATGTTTTATGGGGTATGGGTAATACTTTAATCACTGTTAGAAGGTTAAAAGAAGCATTGGAATATAATAAAAAGACATTAAAAGTATTTAAAAAAGCAAGGGATTATAGAGGGTTAGTTTACGGATTTTTACAACTAGGAGAGATATGTAGACTATCAGGTAAGAGTTATAGAGCATCAAAGTATTTCAAAAATGCTTATAAAATAGCTTATAAACATAAATTAAAATTAGAAATTAAATATGCGAAATCAGGATTATCTATGTGTGGTGTTTTAAAAAGAAACAATTTTACACTTAATTTCCCTTGATTTTTTTGTTTGAATTTGTTAAGATTGTTTCATTATGATAGGCATTATTCTTGCAGGTGGTAAAGGGAAAAGAATGAAGTCTCCTTTGCCAAAGGTTTTGCATAAAATTTGCGGCAAACCGATGATTTATTATGTTTTACATTCCATGAGTTCTTTGAAAGAGATTAAAAAGATAATAGTGGTAGTTGGGTATAAAAAAGATATGGTTAAAAAGGAAGTAAAAGGAGCGGAAATTGCTATTCAAAAAAAAAGATTAGGCACAGCAGACGCTGTTAAGAGTTGTAGAAATATATTAAAGAGATACAACGAAGATATTTTAATAGTTTGTGGAGATATTCCTTTGATAACTTCAAAGACTTTATTCTGTTTGATTAAAAAGCATAAAAAAAATAAATCGGATCTTACAATAATTACTATTTTTGTAAAAGATCCAGCAGGATATGGCAGAATAATTAGAGATTCCCAAAAAGATGTTGTTGGTATAATTGAAGAAAAGGATTGCAATGAGATTCAAAAGAAGATTCAAGAAATAAATTCTGGAATTTACTGCTTTAACTGGCAGAAGTTAAATAAAGCCTTATCTAAAATAAAAATTAATAAATTAAAAAAGGAATATTATTTAACAAATGTAATTTCTATATTTAAAAAAAAGCGGTATAAAATAAATACTTTCTTAGCAAAAGATTCATCGGAAATTATGGGTGTAGATACAAGAGAAAGATTAAAAGAAGCAGAAAAATGGAGGAAAGATGGTAAAAAATAACAGATTAAAAGTTTTTACCGGGAGTGCAAATCCAGATTTAGCAAAAAAAATCTGTAATTATTTGGGTATTAAACTTGGCGATTTGGAGATTTCGAAATTTCCAGATGGCGAAACATGGATTAAAATAAATGAAAATGTTAGGGGTGCTGATTGTTTTTTGATACAATCCACTTCATCTCCTGTAAATGAACATGTAGTAGAACTACTAATAATGATAGATGCTTTTAAAAGAGCATCGGCGAAAAGAATTACAGTAGTTATTCCGTATTATAGTTATGCTAGACAGGACAGGAAGGACCAACCAAGAGTTGCAATTAGTGCGAAACTTATAGCGGATTTGTTGTCATCTGCTGGTGCAAATAGAGTTTTAACTATGGATTTACATGCTCCACAGGTTCAAGGATTTTTTAATATACCTGTTGACCATTTAATAGCAGAACCAGTTTTAGTAAAGTATTTTGAGAAGAAAAAAATAAGTAATTTAGTTGTTACTGCTTCGGATATGGGTGGTGTTAAAATGGTAAGGAGTTTTGCACAAAGATTAAGTGCTCCTGTGGCCATAGTTGATAAGAGAAGATTAGGACCACATCATGTTGAAGCCATGACATTAATAGGAGAGGTGTTTGGCAAAAATGTTTTAATTCCGGATGATATAATTTCTACTGGTGGAACAATTGTGGAAGCAGTGAATTTTCTTAAAGAGAGAGGGGCTAAAGATATATATGTTTGCTGTACACATCCGGTATTATGTGGCGAGGCGATAGAGAAGTTAAATAAAGCACCTATAAAGGAAATTGTTGTTACGGATACAATAGCCGTTACGGATAAAGTAAGAGAAACAAATAAAATTTCCGTTATTTCTGTAGATTATGTTTTTGGGGAAGCAATTAAAAGTATTCATAATGAAACATCTGTAAGTAGGTTGTTTAAATAAAAGGACAACCCCCTTACCCCCTTTAATAAGGGGGAATATAAATAAAAATTTAGGAGGGAAAAATGGAGCAGTTAGAATTAAAAGCGAAGGTCAGGGAAGAGAAAGGCAAAAATGCGGCAAATAGGCTTCGATTTAAAAATGAAATTCCAGGAATTTTTTACGGTGGCCAGGAAAATACTCTTTTGATTTTAAGTGTAAAAGATATTCAAAAGATTATTTCTACTAAAGGAGGGGAGAATATTTTAATTAATTTAAAGATAGAAGGCAAAGAAGATAAGATCGCCATAATAAAGGAGATCCAAGTACATCCTGTGAGTGGCGGATTGTTACATGTAGATTTATATCAAGTTTCTTTGGTAGAAGAAATAACAGTTAATGTTCCAATTAAAATATTTGGAAATTCGCCTGGTGTAAAACTTGGAGGTATATTAGAACATCATTTAAGGGAGTTAAAGATTAAATGTTTACCGGCTAAAATTCCATCCGATATACCGTTTGATATTTCAAACTTAAACATAGGAGATTCTGTTCATGTGAAGGATTTAAAAATTCCTTTAGAAATAAAAGTTTTAGAAAATTTAGAGGAAGTAGTAATTACTTGTGGTGCTCCTAAGGAAGAAGAAGTTAAACCAGAAGGAGCTATTGAAGAGGCACCAACAGGTCCGGAAGTTATAGGTGAAAAAGAAAGAGAAGAAAAAAAAGCTGCTACTGAGAAATTGAAAGAAGAAAAGACAAAAGAGAAACAAGAAGCAAAGACTAAAAAAGAGTAAACTGAAAAATGAAACTAATAATTGGTCTGGGTAATCCTGGCAGAAAATACGAAGACACAAAACATAACATTGGTTTTAAAGTAATTGATATACTTGCAGATAAATTAAATATAAAGATAAATAAAAAAGAATGTTTTTCTATCGTTGGCGAAAGGAAAGAAGTTGTTTTAGCGAAACCGCAAACTTTCATGAACTTAAGTGGCGAATCTGTAGTTTGTTTGTGTAAGAAGTATAATCTCAAATCTAATGATTTAATCCTCATATATGATGATCTAGATTTACCATTAGGAGAAATCAGGATAAGACAGAGAGGAAGTAGTGGTGGGCACAAAGGTGTTGAATCTGTGATAAACAAGTTAAATACAGGAGAATTTATTAGAGTGAGAATAGGTATTCGTGGAAAAGTCAAGCCAAAAGATGCTGTTAATTTTGTATTATCAGAATTTGATAAAAACGAGAGGAAGATTATTCAGGAGTCTATACTTAAAGCAGTTGAAGCCATAATCTTCTTAAAAGATAATAATAATATTGAATTAACCATGAATAGATTTAATTAAAATGATAAGGAATTTAATTTATTTGTTGACAGTGTTTTTTGCACTGGGTTTAGTCATATTAATTTATCCATATAAAAGTAAAAATTTTGGGTTCTTCAGGTTCTATTGTAGAGATGTAATAGGATAGGATGGATCTTTGAAATAGAAAGTATCTGTTAAATCCTGTATAATATAAATAAAAACATATTATACGGAGGAAAATGACAGATGCTTAACAAGGATTATG
>JBDRBU010000091.1:0-21124 GCA_043822305.1 Candidatus Firestoneibacteriota bacterium | reverse complement strand
ATAAAATACACAGTGAAGAATTGAACTGTAAAAAGGTCAATATCCTAACCTTAAATTAGGATAAATTCAAATTAAAGGAGGCTTCAGGCAAAGGTAGAAATATTAAATAAATTTTCTACAATCAAACCTGAAGAACCAAATTTTGAGATAACCGTAGTAAAAAATTTGCCAAAAGAAGTGGAATATCTTTTCAAAATTGATATAAATAAATCCAATATTTCAGAATTAGAACAGATAAAAGGTATTGGAAAAATTATAGCAGAGAGGATAATAAAATACAGAGAAGAAAATGGTAAATTTAACAATTTAAATGATTTGTTAAAAGTAAAAGGTATGAGTCAGAAGACATTTGATAAAATAAAAACAAAAATTAAAATATGATAATTGGCGAAGAAATAGTTGGTCGAAGTGCTATTATTAAAAAAGTTTTTAATTTAATAGCCAGAGTTGCTCCAACAGATACTACTGTGCTTTTAACTGGGGAGACCGGTTCTGGAAAGGAAGTTTTAGCCAGAGCAATGCACACTCTTAGTAAAAGAGCAGATGGACCTTTTGTGGCCATAAACTGTTCGGCCATACCAGAGACATTGTTAGAAAGTGAACTTTTTGGTTATAAAAGAGGTGCATTTACTGGTGCGGGAACTGATAAAAAAGGTATTATTGAGGAAGCAAATAAAGGTACTTTGTTTTTGGACGAAATAGGGGATATGAGTTTAACTGTTCAATCTAAAATGCTTCGTGTTTTAGAAAATAGTGAAGTTAGAAGGCTGGGGGATAATGATTTTAAAAAAGTGGATATAAGAATTATTTCAGCAACAAATAAAGATTTATGGAATGAAGTTCAGAATAATAAGTTTAGAGATGATTTATTCTTTAGAATTAATGTAGTCAGAATCCATATCCCGCCATTAAGAGAAAGAAAAGAAGATATTCCGATATTAATAAGATATTTTTTAGAAAAATATAATAAGGACTATAATAAAGATGTTATAAGAATTTCTGATGAAGTTCTAGCCATACTTATGAATTATGATTATCCTGGTAATATTAGAGAGTTGGAAAATATTATAAAGCACGCCATAGTTTTTTCTGAAAAAGGTATTATCATAAAAGCAGATTTGCCTTCTGGTATTCCATCACCTGCTTTACTTGAGTCACCAAAAAAAGGACCAGCTAATAATGAGTTTATAACAATAGCAGCTATGGAGAAAGAGTTGATAAGAGAGGCATTAAGAAAGTGTAATAATCATCATACAGTTGTTTCGGAAAAATTAGGCATATCCCGTTCTACATTGTGGAGAAAGATGAAGGAGTACGATTTGCTGAATTCTGTTGAAAAAGATTGATTTAGTGTGGTATAATTGTAATTAATTAGGTGAAAAAATTATTTTGAAAGCGAGGGTTATCTTGTGGAAACAAAAGTTGATATATTAGAACAGAAAGAATGTGAAAAGATATTGAAAATAGAAGTTCCTGTGGATAGAGTTCTGGTAGAATTTGAAAATATGTACAGTAATTTGCAAAAAGTAGCAGAGATTCCCGGGTTTAGAACCGGGAAGGCTCCCATGAATATTGTCGAGAGATATTTCAAAAATAAAGTTGAAAAAGAAGTTTTTGAAAAATTAGTAGCAGATGCTTATAAGGAGGCAGTAAAAGTAACGAATATTAATCCTATCGCTTCTCCTAATATTACTGAATTAAAATTTGAACCGGGTAAACCTCTTGAATTTAAAGCAACAGTAGAAGTAAAACCGATTATCAAGTTAAATAAATATAAAGGAATTAAGGTTAAAAAAGAATCTACGGATATTAAAACAGAAGAAGTTGAAAAGTCATTAAAGTTTCTTCAAGAGAAGTACGCGGAATTTATTCCAGTAGAAAAAAGATCTATAAAGGATAAAGATTTTGTGATTGTAGATTTTGTTGGTTTAATAGAGGGTCAAGAGGTTAAAGACTTAAAAGAAGAAAATTATGTGTTTGAAATAGGTTCTAATAAAATCATTCCAGAGATAGAAAAAGGAGTAATGGGTGCTAATATTAATGAACAAAAAGAAATAGTAGTTGAGTATAAACCGGATTTTGTTAATAAGGAATTAGCAGGTAAAAAAGTTACTTACAAAGTATTAGTTAAAGGGATAAAGGAGAAAAGATTACCAAATTTAGATGATGAATTTGCTAAAGATGTAGGTGAGTTTAAAACACTTAATGATTTAAAAAAAGAGATAGAAAAAGGTTTAAAGATAGAATTAGAACATAAGGAAAAGATTAGAATTACAAATCTTATATTAGATGGGATAATTAAGATAACTCCCTTTTCTGTTCCTAAATCTTTGGTAACACAAGAATCCGAGCGGTTATTAAATGATTTTGAAGCAAGAATGCAGTCTCAGAATATTACATACGAATCATCAGGGAAGTCAGAAGAGGAGACTAAAAAACAATGTGAGGAAATAGCAGTTAAAAGAGTTGAAGGGTATTTAGTATTAGAAGAGATAGCAAAATTAGAAAAAATGAGTATTAGCGATGAAGAGGTAGACAAAGAAATTTCAGAGTTTTTGTCAAAAGCAGGGCAGGAAAAAGAAAGATGGAAGGAGTATTTGAATTCTACCAGCGGAAGAGAAAATGTAAGAGGCCAACTTTTGCAAGATAAAGTTTTGGATTTTTTATATAATGAAGCTGAAATAACTTAAGAATAAATTAAAAAAGCAATTTATGAATATGGGGTGAAAAAATGAGTATGGAGATAAAACATCCGGGGGAATGGTTTTTACAGGCTGATTATGATTTAGAGACAGCAGATGCAATGTTTAAGTCAAAGAGGTATATTTATACTGTCTTTATGTGCCATCTGTCTATTGAGAAAGCATTAAAAGGGTTTTATGTAAAAAAATTTCAAGAGGTACCTCCTAAAATTCACAATTTGATTTACCTTATAGAGAAAGTTAGTCTTCAAATGACCGATGATTTATATGATTTTATCTTTTCACTTAATAGAGTAAGTGTTCCAACTCGTTATCCGGATGATTTAAAGAGAATACTAAAAGATTATGACGAAGATAAAATAAAAGATATACTAATAAAAACAGGAGAAGTTTTAAAATGCTTAAAAAAGATGTTATAAAAGCAATCCAATTTTTAGAAAGATGTCTTATAAAAAGTGGGGTAAATATTTCCAAAATAATCATGTTTGGTTCTTATGCAAAAGGTAATGTAACCAAAGAAAGCGATGTTGATATTATCATTTTATCTGATGATTTTAATGGTAAAGATATATTTGAGAGGGCAAATATCACAAAAGAAGCAGAGATAAAAACTATTAAAAAATTCTTGATACCATTTGATATAATTACTCTAACAACAGGAGAATTTAAAGAAGGTTTATTTTCTAAATTTGTCAAGAGCGGAGGAGTAACTTATTCCAGAAAATGAATCTCCCCCGCCATAAATGGCGGGGCATCTTCTCTGCAAGGAAAATATATTATTTATGGTGCCAATTCATCCCCGTCTCAAGAGACGGGGTATTCTTGGCACTCCCAGATAAACTTAAAAAATGTAAAACTTTTGACAATATATAGAGGCAGGTTTTGTCAAAAGTGATATGAAAGAATTATGAAAGGCAAGAAGTAAGGAAAAAGGGAATATGTTTGTCAACAGATAGGGAGTTTAAAAACAAAATTTGTTCTTTGAAAGAGTAAAAAGAAATATAGTTAATAAAAAAGAATAAATTGCCAAAAAAAGACAAAAAAGAAGATTAAAGGGGATGTAAAAATGACAGATGAATATACAAAAATCATGCTTACAGTTATGGCTATATTGCTTTTCCTTATTTTTATTAGAATGCCACAACTACCAACAACAGATGTTATATGTTTTGTAATAGGTCCGTTTTTAGTATTACTTGCAATGCCTTATAGTCATCGAAGTTATCGAGATGACAGTGATTTTACTTTTCTTTTTGCTTTGGGTGTATCTCTTATTTGCTTGGGTTTCCTAAGGATATATTGGAATAGAAATAAAAAAGTATAAAAAGGAGGTTATGATGTTGATACCAATGGTTGTAGAACAATCAGCAAGAGGTGAAAGAGCGTATGATATATATTCAAGACTTTTAAAAGAGAGGATAGTTTTTTTAGGGTTCCCTGTTGAGGATGAGATTGCAAATTTAATTATAGCCCAACTAATTTTTTTAGAAGGTGAAGAAGCGACAAAGGAAATATATATGTATATAAATACTCCCGGTGGTGTTGTTACCGCCGGTCTGGCTATATATGATACTATGCAATATATAAGAGCGCCAATCTCAACTATATGTGTAGGTCAAGCATCAAGCATGGGAGCATTACTCCTTTGTGCCGGTAAAAAGGGAAAAAGGTTTGCACTGCCTAATTCAAGAATTATGATACATCAACCATTAGGCGGGGTTCAAGGTCAGGCAACAGATATAGACATACAAGCAAAAGAGATATTAAGGATGAGGGAAAAAATTAACGAGATATTTGTTAAACATACCGGACAAACTGTTGAGAGGATAAGAAAAGATACTGATCGGGACTTTTTTATGTCGCCAGAAGAAGCAAAAGCATATGGGATAATAGATGAAGTTATAGTGAATAAAATTTCATGACTGAATATAATAGTAAAAACATAAGATGCTCGTTTTGTGGAAAACCACAGGATTTGGTAAGGAAATTGGTTTCAGGCGGTCCTTCTACATATATCTGTGATGAATGTGTTGTGCTGTGTAATGAAATTATTACAAGCGAGTCTAAGAAATCTGAAACATTAAAGAAGAAAGAAATACTAAAACCTGCTGAAATAAAGAAATTACTTGATGAGTATTGTATAGGGCAGGACCGGGCAAAAAAAGTATTATCTGTTGCCGTTTACAATCATTACAAAAGAATATATTTCCCTTCGTTAGATGTTGAACTTCAAAAGAGCAATATTATGCTTATAGGACCCACTGGTACGGGAAAAACACTTTTAGCCCAAACATTAGCCAAGATTTTAAATGTGCCATTTGCAATATCTGATGCTACAAGTTTAACTGAAGCAGGTTATGTTGGCGAAGATGTTGAGAATGTAATTTTAAGATTACTTCAAAATGCAAATTTTAATGTGGAAAAAGCACAAAAGGGTATAATATATATTGACGAGATTGATAAGATCGCTAGAAAATCAGAAAGTCCTTCTATAACCAGAGATGTATCAGGAGAAGGAGTGCAACAGGGGTTACTTAAAATATTAGAAGGAGTAATTGCAAATGTCCCCCCGCAAGGCGGGAGAAAGCACCCGCATCAGGAATTTATAAAAGTAGATACTACTAATATTTTGTTTATATGTGGAGGAGCATTTGTAGGATTAGATAAAATCATAGAAAGAAGAGTTAGCCATAAAAGAT
Source organism: Candidatus Firestoneibacteriota bacterium (assembly GCA_043822305.1). Taxonomy (GTDB): domain Bacteria; phylum Oederibacteriota; class D2-FULL-39-29; order D2-FULL-39-29; family JBDRBU01; genus JBDRBU01. The sequence continues at coordinate 15,723 of JBDRBU010000091.1, read as the reverse complement.
ATGGTTTTGGTGCTGAATTGAAAAATAAAAAACTTGGAACAGAAATTTTACAATATGTTCAGCCGGATGATTTGCTTAAATTTGGTTTTATCCCGGAGTTTGTTGGAAGATTTCCTGTGGTTGCTCCTTTGTATGACCTTGATCTCAGTGACTTAAAGAAAATACTACTTGAGCCAAGAAGTGCTTTAGTCAAACAATATAAAAAGTTATTTTCTATGGAAAAAGTTAAACTTAGATTTACTGATGAATCTATTTCTACTATTGCCGAAGAAGCCATGAAAAGAGGAGTAGGTGCCAGAGGGTTACGGGCTATACTTGAAGAAATTATGCTTGATATTATGTACGAACTTCCAGATAAAGCAGATGTTAAAGAATGTATCATTAACGAGAAAGTTATATTAAAATTAGAAGAGCCAACTTATATTTACGAGAAAGAATTAAAATCAGCGTAAAACCTATTGAACCCCATTTGTAAAATAGGGACACCCCATTTTATGAAAAAGAAAATAGAAAAACTAAAAGAACAAATAAGATATCATGACTATAAATACTATGTAGAGGCAAGACCAGAAATTCCTGATTCCGAGTATGATGAGTTAATGAGAGAACTTATTGAGATAGAAGAAAAATTTCCTTCCCTTATAACTTCTGATTCTCCAACCCAAAGAGTTAGTGGTGAACCCTTAAAAGAATTTAAAACAATAACGCATAAAGTTCCAATGTTAAGTTTAGATAATACTTATTCAAAGGAAGAGTTAATTGATTTTGATGAAAGAGTAAGAAAGAATTTAAAACAGGGAAGTAATTATGAATATGTTGTTGAACCAAAAATAGATGGCGTGGCTATTAGTTTGTATTATGAGGAAGGAGTATTTAAATTAGGTTCAACTCGTGGCGATGGAATAAAAGGAGATGATGTAACAAATAACCTTAAAACAATTAAAAGTATTCCGCTTAAAATAGATTTTAAGGGAGAGATTGAAGCCAGAGGAGAAGTTTATTTGGGGCGTGATAATTTTTTAAAGATTAATAAAGAAAAAGAAGAAAAAGGTGAAGAGCCCTTTGCTAATCCAAGAAATGCAGCAGCCGGTTCTTTAAAACTACTTGACTCAAAATTAGTGGCCAAGAGACCATTGGATATATTTATTCATACTTTAGGTGCGATGGATAGAAAAATATGGAAAACACATTACGAAGCATTAAATGGTTTGAAGAAATTAGGGTTTAAAGTTATTAATCCGATAAAGTTATGTAAAGACATAGAAGAAGTTATTTCCTGCTGTAATGCATTTGAAAACAAAAGGGATTCGTTGCCATATGAAATAGATGGAATGGTTGTGAAAGTTAATTCCCTTGAACAGTATGAAATTTTAGGAACCACGGCTAAAAGTCCAAGATATGCGATTGCATTTAAGTTTAAAGCAAGACAGGCAATTGCAAAATTAGAAGATATTATCTTACAGGTTGGCCGGACTGGAATAGTTACTCCTGTAGCCGTCTTAGAGCCAGTTTATTTATCTGGTTCAACTATAAGTAGATGCACATTGCATAATGAAGATGAGATTAAAAGAAAGGATATAAGAATAGGAGATACAGTTATTATAGAAAAAGGTGGAGATGTAATTCCAAAAGTAGTTGGTGTTGTCCCTTCTAAAAGAACACAGAAAGAGAAAGTATTTAAAATGCCGGATAAATGTCCAATTTGTAATTCTAAAATCATTAGACTTCCCGGTGAAGTTGCCTATAGATGCCAGAATGTTTCCTGTCCTGAGCAGGTAGAGGGAAGAATAGAACATTTTACGATAAGAACAGCAATGAATATAGAAGGTTTTGGACCGGCAGTAATTACTCAACTTATAAAAAATGAAATGGTTAAAGATTATGCTGATTTATATTATTTAAAGGCAGAAGAATTAAAAGAAATGGAGAGGATGGGTGAAAAATCTGCCACTAATCTTATAAATGCACTTCGAGAGAGTAAAGATAATACACTAACGCAGCTTATTTTTGCTTTAGGAATTCAGGAAGTGGGAGAAAATACAGCAGATCTCCTTACCGCAAAATATAGTAGTCTTGACGAGATATCATCTGCGACAAAAGAAGAGTTGCAAAATATTAGAGGAATTGGTCCAAGTGTGGCAGAAAGTATAGAAAACTTTTTTAAACAAAAGGATAATATTAATGTTATAGATAAGTTAAAAAAGGCAGGGGTTAATACAAAAAGGAAAAAAGAAGAAATTGTATCACGAGGGAAGTTAGCCGGTAAAACTTTTGTTTTTACGGGTGAGTTAGAATCTTTTGCAAGAGATGAGGCAGAAACTTTAGTCAAGAGATTAGGTGGAACTCCTACATTCAGTGTTTCTAAAAAGACTAACTATGTGGTGGTTGGGAAGGATCCTGGTTCAAAATACGACAAGGCAAAAAAATTAGGGGTAAAAATTTTAAATGAAGAAGAATTCAAAAGAATAATAGGAGGGTAAAAATTTGAAAAAACTTAGTACTTTGTTCTTAATTTTTGGTACTGTTCTTTTAGTCGTTACTAATTCGTTATGTGAGGAAACGACCAACTTTGCATATTTAAGAAACTCTATAGGGGCTAAACCTGTAAGTATGGGTGAGGCATCTGGTGGTTTGGCTGATGATGTTTATAGCATATTTTATAATCCCGCAGGGATTTCTTTTGTTGATAATTATTCATTATTATTTTCTCATATAGAGTTTTTTCAAGGAATCAGGTATGAAATTACAAGTGGTATAATTCCTGTATCTAAAAATACTTCTATTGGAATCAGTGCTATTTATATTAATAATGGCTTGCAAGAAAAAAGGGATATTTCTGGAAATCCAGGGGGTGAATTTGCTCCATATCAAATTATTCCAATTATATCTTTTGGAAAAAATTTAACTTCTGAAATTTCTATAGGTGCTAATGTTAAGATACCATATGAAGTAATTGATGATTACAGTAATTTTAAAGTGCTCTTTGATCTTGCTGGATTTTTTAAAGCAAATTCTAATTATTCTTTTGGGATTAATTTGCAAAATGTTGGTGTATATGAAAATTTACCTATCAATTTAAAATTAGGTGCTGGTTATAATGATAACTTACTTAAAATGGGATTTGATATTAATATTCCATATAAATCTTCCATGATATTTAATTTAGGTGGTGAGATAAAAGTTATTGAAAATTTATTTTTAAGAGGTGGGCTAAAATATAAACTTTATACTAATTTTGATTTTATTTCAAATGTAACATTAGGATTTGGTTTTAAGTTTGATATATTTTCCATTGATTATGGTTTTAAGTATTATGATGAATTAGGAAATACACATTTTGTCTCATTAGTTGTTAATTTTAAGTAGAATTTTTTAAACCTTTTTGATTAAAATTCGTCTATATAGTAGGTGTAGATGGTTATAGACAATGAAGATGTTGGCTTTATTACATCCTTTCTTAATGGCGATGAAGAGTGTTTTAACAGGATAGTAAGAAAATACCAGCAAAAGGTTTATTATCTTGCTTTAAGAATAATGAGTAATCATCATGATGCTGAGGATGTATCTCAAGAAGCGTTTGTAAGAGTTTACAGGTCCTTGAAACACTTAAAAGAAAGGCAGTATTTTTGGACATGGCTTTATAGAATAACATTAAATTTGTGTTTTACAAAGATAAAAAAGAAGAGGTATGATGAGAGTATAAATCTTACAAGGGAGATTAGTGATACAAAAGCAACCTGTTATGTTGAGGATATAGAAAAACAGGAGATAAAACAAGAGATCAAAAAAGTTTTAAATACATTGCCAAAACAACAGAAAGCAGTATTTATATTAAGAATTTATGATGATTTGAAGTTTGAAGAGATTGCTGAGATTATGGGTTTAAGTATAGGTGGTGCAAAGTCAAATTTTTTTAATGCTGTCGAAAAAATAAAAGAGAGGGTAAAAAGATGGTTATAAAATGTGCAGATGTTAAAAATAATATTTTAGATTATATAAATAATGAGATTGATAAAGTTGAAAGGGAAGATATTAGTGAACATTTAAAGGGTTGCAAGGATTGTAGAACTAAGCTATTGGAGTATGAGGAGATTTTAAAACTATCAAAATCTATAAAGTTAAAAAAACCTGATGAAAAATTCTGGATTAATTTCCTACCGAATGTAAGGTCTAGATTGGAAAAGAAAAAGAACATTTTGAACATTTTTAAACCCGTCATTGCTTTTTCCTGTGCATTAATTTTCTTGCTTATTATTTTCTATCCAAAAATAACACATAAAATTAATATTAATTATAATTATGATGAAAATAAAATAATAGAACGGATAACTACAAGCGAAAATGGTTTATGGACTATGTTAGATGAGATATACTTAAAAACAGGAAGAATAGAAGAAGGTTTAAATACTCTTTCCAAAGAACAAAGAGAGAAAATATTAGAAGAATTAACCCTGGATTATCTCCAGGAAAATATTTGAAGGAGGGCCTATGAGAAAAATATTGATATATCTGGGAGTAATGGTTTTTTTTGCAAATATAGTTTTTGCAGGGAAAAAAGGAGAAAATAGAAATAATGATAATCTTGAATGTATAAAAGACCTATCTCAGGATATTAGTACGCTTAACTTAATAAACGGTTTAAATCTGACAACAACACAAATGACAGGGTTAATCAATATTGCAAAAGAATCAGCCTCTTTAAAGGACAAGGTTTATAAGGAATATTCTGAAGTTGTAGAAAATACTAAAAACAGTTATGAAATTTTAAAAGCACAACTTATAACCAAAGGTGCTGAGGTTACTCCAGAGATTCAAAAAGCTGCCGCCAGATGGGATAGGGAGTTAAAAGAAGCAAGAGAGAAATTTGAAGAGGATTTAAAAGGTTTAGAAGAAAAGGTGTCCACAGTGCTTTCTGCGGGTCAAATGCAAATCATTTCTGATTTTGTTCCATGTTTAATACCCCCTAAAAGTTTAAAGAATCCTACAAGAGCTGGTCAGGCATATGATAGTGGACCAATAGAACAACTTCTTAAAAGATTAAGAGAGGTTAAGGACGATTCTTACAATAAGAAAGTAAATGAGGGGATAGAGAAGTTTATATCTCGCGAAGAAGAGAAATTTTTAGGTCCATTAGATGAGGAAGCCAGAGAAAAAGAAAAGCAAAGATTACTGAGTATTATAAACAAAGCAAAAGCAATGGATGATGCTGAGTTTGAATTAAATAAAGAAGAACTTGCGAAGGAAGCTGATTTGAAATACGAGAAAAATGTGGCAGAAAAGACTATAAGGAAATTAAGTAAGGCACACGACAAAGGTATTGGAAAGGTTGGAAGATATTTCTTAAATGATAAAATTATCCCTATTCTTGAACAAAAACTGCAAATAGCAAAATCATTTAAAAAGCCGGGAAAGACAAATTTGGATAAAGTGGAATAAGTGAAGGAGGTTTTGTAGTCTTTGTAGTCGCAGGCTTTAGCCTGCGGAAATTCGAAAAAAAGAAAAGGAGGAAAAATGAAAAAAGTTAAAAAAAGTAATACTTTATTCACTTTAGTTGCTTTATTTACTTTAGTTACTATATCCACTTCTTTTGCGGAGACATACAATGCAATTCTTATATCCTGGGATGGAGTTCAGCGAGAACATTTTATGGATTTATATAAATCTGATAAGTTACCAAATATAAAAGATTTATCAAAAGAAGGTAATCTCGTGGAAATTACAGTAGAAGGTCATGCTACATCTACAAAACCAGGTCATGCCGAAATGTTAACAGGACTTACATCTTCCGTTACAGGGGTATTTACTAATGGTAAATTTGCTCCAATTCCAGTAGGATATACAATTTTTGAAAAATTAGAGAGCCATTTTGGAAAAGATAATATTATTACAGTTATGCTAACGGGAAAAAGTGGTAATTTAGGTTCATTAGGTCCTAATGAAGGTGAAGGAGTTAAAAAGAAGAAGGGTAAAGAGAAAGAAAAAGAGAATCCAAATGGCGAACCTTTTTATTTAACAAGGGGAAGTCTTGATATATGGAATGGAGATAAGCAAAGAGATGCAGAGGAAGTTGGTACGAATGCTCTTATGTACATTGAAAGTTACAAGGATAAAAGATTTTGTATGTTTTTCCATTTTAGTGATCCTGACCATAAGGGACATAAATCCGGGGAAAATTCAAAGGAATATGAAAATGCTATAATCCTCTGTGATAGTTGGCTTGGAAAAATTATAAGTAAACTAAAAGAATCTCAGATTTATAATAAAACCTTAATTTATGTAACAAGTGACCATGGTTTTGATGAAGGTGAGAAGAATCATAAAAATGCACCATATGTGTATTTAGGGACAAATGATAAGTCAGTAAAGAAAAATGGTACTCTGGCAGATATTGTACCCACTATATTAGTTCAATTTGGCATTGATGTTTCTAAAGTAAAACCGGCTTTAACAGGTAAACCATTAAATCAATAAAGTAATATGTTGCAATTTAACTTTAATCAGAAATTAAATAGGAAAAATTTTCTAAAAAAGTTAAGTTTAATGGGATTAACAGTAGCTTCTTCCCCATTTCTTATTGATTTGATAAAAAAAGTAGAAGTGTGGGGATTTGAAAGGACTAAAGAATCTTATTATTATGAAAAATTATTTGGCAATAATGTTAGATGTTTAAGATGTCCTGTCATGTGCTTGCTTAAAAATAAAGAAACATCTTTTTGTATGACCAGGACGAATATAAACGGTACTCTTTACGAGGATACTTATAATAAACCATGCGTAATAAATGTTGACCCAATAGAAAAAGGTCCTCTTTCTCATGTAATGCCAGGAATTTCAGGAATTGCTTTTGGAACTGCGGGATGTAATTTAAGATGTTTGTATTGTCAGAACTGGCAGATTTCACAACTTCCTCCGACAAAAACAAAAAATATGTATTTAACTCCTGATGAGATGATATTAAAGACGATGGAGAAAAAACTAAAAGCAGTTATTTTTACTTATACAGAGCCCGTTGTATTTTTTGATTATATGGTAGATATAGCCAGGATTGCAAAAAAACATGACTTAATTACACATTGTTGCACGGCTGCCTTTATTAATGAAAAACCAATGAAGGATTTGTGCAAGGAGATAGATATTTTTACTATAACATTAAAAGGATTTAATGATAAGTTTTATCAAAAAGTATGTGGGCAAAGTTTAAAACCTGTTTTAGATGCAATACAAGTTGTAAAGAAAGAAGGAAGATGGTTTGAGATAGTTAACCTAATTATCCCAACTTTAAATGATGATTATGAAGATATAAAGAAGATGTGTAAATGGATATTAACATATCTTGGTCCTAATGTGCCATTGCATTTTGCAAGATTTTATCCAGCCTATAAGTTGAAGAATCTTCCGCAAACCCCACAGATAGTTCTTGAGGATGCAAGAAAAATAGCATTAGATTCCGGGATTAAATTTGTTTATATAGAAAATCTGCCAGGGCATGAAGGCAATAACACATACTGTCCAAATTGTAAAAAAGAACTCATTCAGCGTTCAGGGATAACAGTTTTGAAATCTTATGTTATAGATGGCAAATGTAAATTCTGTAAGACGAGTATTCCGGGAATATGGAAAATGTAACACTGTCCAGAATTTTTCAGAACTATTGATAAACAAAAGATATTGTAGTATGATTATGTTGTAATGCAATTGTATTACCAACTATCTATATTAGTGGAGTTATAAATATGCGTTTTATAAATGTAAGAGAACTTAAACTTAAAACAAATAAGGTGCTTGGATTAAGTAAAAGAAATGGTCATGTCATGTTGCATAAAATACTCCAATCATATGCTGATAAAGATACATCATCGTGTTATCAAACACTTGTACCTGAAATGGGTAAGTCGTTTGGAACACCCAAGCCAGTTTTAGTTATAATTGCTAACGAATTAGGGAAATATGGACAGAAAAGTCCCAAACCAATTTTTTCTCTCCTAAAAACATTATGGAAAAATGGTTCTTATGAAGAAAGAGATATAGTAGGTAAAGCAATTGAAAAACTCGGCAAAAAATACCCTGATGAATGCTTGAGTTTGATTCCATATTTTTTGCCAGACATTAACAACTGGTCTGTGTGTGATGTCCTTGCTGGTATGGGTATGAGACCTATTGTGATTTCAAGGACAAAAGAGGTTTTATTGTTATGCGAAAAATGTGTAAAAGATAGGAATAAATGGATCAGGCGGTTTGGGATTGTAACTTTATGGACATTCAAAAAAATTACAGCACCTCCTGAAATCTTTGAAATCTTCAATCAAGTTATGACTGATGAAGATAAGGATGTGAAAAAAGGAGTAGCATGGATTTTGAGACAGATAACCATCAAGAATTCTACACAAGTATCTACATTTTTAACAAAATGGGCAAAAGCGAATCCAAATAAAAATACAAGATGGATAATAAAAAATGGGATGAAGAAATTAAGTAGTAATGAGCAAAAAGAGATATTAAAACTAATTGGATGATGAAAATTATGAAACAAATGAGAATCTATCCAATAATTGGTGTATGCGGTCTTGATTGTGGTTTATGCCCGAGATACTATACGATTGGTAGTTCAAGATGCCCTGGATGTTGCGGTCCCGATTTTTTTAATAAACATCCTGCCTGTTCCTACATAACTTGTTGTGTCAAAAAAAGGAATCTTGAAGTCTGTGCTGAATGTCATGAGTTTCCGTGTTCTAAATTCAAAAGTGATGAAGAATATCAGCAATTGAAACAATCTTCATCTTATCCACCATACAATAAAGTAATGTCAAACTTGAATTTCATAAAAGAACATGGGATTAAAAAATTCATAGAACAGCAGAAAAAACGAATTAAATTACTTAAAACAATGATAGATAATTTTAATGATGGGCGTTCAAAAAGTTTTTACTGCACTTCTGCGTCTTTACTTACAATAACCAGTTTAGAAAAATCATTAGCCGAAGCAAACAGAAGAGTAAAAATAGATAAAGTTAAATCACGCAGGCTAAAGCCTGCGACTACAACTAAATCTAAAATTCTTAAAGAAATTCTTAATGACTTTGCTGCTAACGAAAGAATTGAATTAAAATGAAGAAGGTGAAATATAATGAAATTACATAAAAAATTGATTGATATCTTCTATAAATCGGCGACAGGTAGTCGGCGAGTTCGTACTCTTCTTACTCCCATAGGAGCGTTCTTCTTTTTCACCTTTATAATGTTGGTTGTTGTTATTTCTCTTTATGTGGATAAATTCTTGAAGTTTCCTAAAGTCCTTCCCGCATTATTGAATGTTTTTGTCTCTGGGCCTATTTCTGCTATAGGGTTATTCCTAATACTGTGGTCGAATTACCACTTTATTAAAGTAAGGGGAACTCCCGTGCCTTTCAATCCTCCACCAAAATTAGTTACTACTGGTCCATATGCATATATTAGAAATCCTATGCTTAGTGGTGTATTTATCCTGCTGTTCGGGGTTGGTATTTTATTTAACTCGGTTTCCCTTATTTTTATATTTACTCCACTTTTTATTCTGGTTAATATACTGGAATTAAAAACAGTTGAGGAACCGGAACTTGAAAAACGTCTTGGTAAAGAATATTCTGAATACAAGAAAAGAACACATATGTTTATTCCAAGAAAAGTAAATAGTCAGTGAAAGTCGTTATCTATGAAATGTATGGTAATAATTGGTAGTCGCAGTCTTTAGCCTGCGTTAGTTTTTTATTGTAAATATTAAAATAAAAGGTATGTCAGGGTCAGGGACGACCCCGACTCCATAATATGGAACGGCAACGATTATTAGAACTCATGAAATTTAAGCGTTAAAAGAACAACCCCCTAACCCCCTTTATTAAGGGGGAATTAAAAATTGGAGTAATAAGAATGCTTTTAATTTTATTTTTTTTATTTGGGTTTTATTCTACAATTAGCCAGGTGATTCTTGTTAGGGAATTTCTGGTTATTTTTTTTGGTAATGAACTTTGTCTGGGAACAATATTCTTTAGTTGGTTATTCTGGATTTCATTAGGTGCCTGGGTTTTTAAAAAAGTCTATCTAAAAATAGCAAATCCAATTAAAATTTTCATACTTTGTTTAAGCATTTCTGTTTTTGTTATGCCATTTGAGATTTTTATAATAAGAAATTTACGAATTCTGCTTGGAATACATTCCTATCAACTCTTTCCTTTTCAGACTATGATTATTTCTACATTTATTATAATGTCTCCTTTGTGTTTTATTATCGGATTTTTGTTTCCGCTTGGAGTAAAGATTTATAGAGATAAAAGTGAAAATGCTTTAAGTAAAGTTTATATGTTTGAATCATTGGGTAGTATGTTTGGTGGAATTCTTTTTACTTTTATATTTGTAAATTTTTTAAACCATTTTGAAATATTATTTTTGACCGGTTTATTTATATTAGGTTGTGTTTTAATATTGGTCAATTTACTCAAACTAAATAAACTGTTTTTTTACAGTTTGGCCAGTCTTATCTTAATCCTTGTTTTCTTATGGCTTAGTTCTGACAGTATTAATAACTGGCTTATTGGACAAAGATGGAGTAGTTTTGCTACAGGGTTAAATTTCATTGAAAGTTGTGATTCTAAATATCAGAATATAAGCCTAGGTGTCAGGGAGTCCCAATATAGCCTATTTGAAAATGGGCATATTTCAATTTCTTTCCCGGATGAATATAGTGATGCGAGTTTTATACATCCGGTGATGGTTCAACATCCAAATCCAAAAAAAGTTTTAATTATAGGTACTCCTACTTTAGGTTTAGTAAAAGAAAGTTTATTGCATAATATTGATGAAATCCATTTTGTGGAATTAGACTCAGAGAAGATAAATATGGTTTTGAAGTTTCAAAATATTACAGATATAAAAGGAGTGAAAATATTTTATTCAGACGGAAGATATTCTGTTAAAAATACAAAAGAAAAATACGATATTGTTATCGTGAATTTATCTGATCCTTCAACTTCTCTTGTGAACAGGTATTTTACAAAAGAGTTTTTTACTGAAACGAAAAATATATTAAATAAAGATGGGGTATTCGTAACATCACTTACTTCTGCTGTTAATTATCTCGGAGAGGAAGTTGCAAATTATAATGTGTCGATTTATCATACATTAAAACAAGTGTTTAAATTCAATCTTGCATCTTGTGGAGATAGAACATATTTTTTTGCATCCGATAGCAATGTTGTTTCTCTTGACAGTGATATTCTTAAAGAAAGATTTCTTAAAAGAAAAGTTAAATCAAAGTATTTTAATGAACATTATTTTAAAACTTTATTTGAAAAAGACAAAGTAGAATGGTTTAAGAACGAGTTAGAGAATTATAAAACGAAAGTTATAAATACTGATACTCGGCCTGTTACATATTTTTTCAACCTGATACTTTGGAGCAGATTCACAAGTTCTTATTTGCCGGGTTTTATTAAAAAAATATTTAGTATACAAGTAATTTTATTTTTTATATTAGGAATGTTTTTATGGTTATTTTTAAAAAAACCATCAAAAAACTCAAAGTTAAGTATGGCAATTACCATAGTTGGTTTAACGGGAATGTTTTTAGAGATAATATTTTTATTTTTATTCCAGAATTTAAGAGGTTATTTATACAGCGAAATAGGACTTTTTATAGGTTTATTTATGTTCGGGCTATTTTTAGGTTCATTTTTTTCAGAAAAAGTAAAGAATATTACAGTAAACACTTTTGTTTTCCCTCAGATAATTCTGATAATAATTATATTCATTACTTCAGTTTTAATATATCTTTTAAAAAATCAAAACATATTATTTACTTACTTGATATTTGTGTTTTTATTTGTTATAACTGGTTTTATAACAGGATTTTTGTTTCCTGTGACAAACAGACTTTATATACAATCTGGTTTAAAACCGGACGAATCTTCATCCAAACTTAATTCTTACGACCATCTGGGAGCAAGTATTGGAGCAATTCTGGGAGGAACATTTTTAATACCAATTCTGGGAGTAGGTTTTTCCTGTTTTATATTAATAGCGTTAAATATATTTTCAATTATTGCTTTAAAAAGTTTACCCCGTTAGGGAGTAAATCTGAAAAATAATAGGCACTGTCCCCTTTTTAATAATAAATGGAGGTATTATGGCCGAAGAACAAAAAATTGCTGAAAAGCAGGAAACTGGAGGACATACAAAAGTTGTAATAGAGTGGATAAAAACAATAATTTCAGCCCTTATTATTGCATTACTTATCAGGGCTTTTATTATTCAGGCTTTTAGAATTCCAACAGGCTCTATGGAATCAACATTACTTGTAGGCGACCATTTAATGGTAAATAAGTTTATATACGGTCCTGTGATTCCTTTTACTGATATAAGGATTTTACCTATAAGAGAAATTAAAAGGAGAGAAATAATAGTTTTTAATGCTCCGGCTGACCCGAAAAAGGATTATATAAAAAGATGTGTAGGCATACCAGGTGATAAGATAGAAGTAAAAGATAAAGTTCTTTATGTAAATGATGTAAAACAAGACGAACCTTATATTCAACATACTGATGGTAATATTTCCGATACCAGAGATAATTTTGGCCCGGTTGTTGTTCCGAAAGAAAGTTATTTTGCCATGGGAGATAATCGTGATAATAGTAATGATAGCCGATTTTGGGGATTTGTCCCTAAGAAAAAAATGATAGGCAAAGCTTTGGTTATTTATTGGCCAATTCATAGAATTAGACTTATTAAATGAAAGATACGAAGTTATGCGAGGAGGGTGAATAATATGAAAGAAGTGGGAAAAGTAAAAAGAGTAATGAGAAAAGTTTGTAATTTGGGATTTGTAATTTGTGTTTTGATACTGGTAGCCACATCGCCAGTATTATCTAAGATTCAACCGGCCAAAGAAATTGTATCTTTGCAGAATACACTAAGAGATATAGCCAAGACAGTTAATCCCGCAGCAGTTTACATCTATACTGAAAGAAAAATCGAAAAAGGTTCTGAGGCTGATATTCCAGGATTTAAATGGTTTTTTAAAAAAGATGACAATGAAGGAGATGAAGACTATTATAAGAATATGCCGAAAAAAAAGACATTTCCAAAAGAAAAAATGGGAGGGGTTGGTAGTGGAATGATTGTAACTTCTGATGGGTTTATTTTAACAAATTATCATGTAATTGAAGAAGCTACTGTTATTAAAGTTGTGATGTCGGATAGTTCTAAATATGATGCAGAAATAAAGGGATTTGATAAAAGGCATGACCTGGCTATTGTGAAAATAAAATCGGATAAGAAGTTTCCGATTGTTTCATTTGGAAATTCAGATGAAGTTATGACCGGAGATATTGTCGTAGCCATAGGTAATCCCTTTGGTTATGCTAATACAGTTACCATGGGTATAGTTAGCGCCAAAGGAAGATTATTTGAAAATTTTGACATGGAAGGTATTCCAAAAAGAATCCCTAATATAATTCAAACAGATGCTCCAATTAATCCAGGTAACAGTGGAGGACCACTTGTTAATATTGAAGGAGAGGTCATAGGGGTTAATCTGGCCATTGCTGGTAATTTTTCTTTTGGTAATGTTGGTAGTATGGGTGTTGGATTTGCTATACCTATAAATGAAGCAAAAAAAATTCTGGATAATTTGATAAAAGGTAAAAAAGTTTCTACTGAAACCCCATGGATTGGAGTAAAATTACAAGAGATGGATAAGAAACTCACAAAGAAATTTAATGTTGAGAAAGGAATGCTTATAAGCGAAGTTGATGAAAAAGGGCCGGGTAAAGAAGCAGGATTAAAAGGTGGAGATGTGATAATTAAGTTTAATGGAAAGGAAATAAGTGCTCCTTCTGAACTTGTGCAAATGGTAGCCGAAAAAGAAGTTGGAGATGTGATTGCATTACTTATTTTAAGAGATGGAAAAGAAAAAGAAATAAAAGTGGAACTTGCCCCATGGGGAGAAAAGAGCGATAAATCTGCATCTAATAAAGAAAAGGGTGAAGAGAAAAAACCAAGTGAGATTGGATTGCATGTAAAAAATCTTAGCGATAGATTAATGAAAGAGTATGGGATAAAATCAAAAATGGGGGTAATAGTTGTATCTGTAGAAAAAGACAGTTTGTCAGATAAAGCAGAAATTTGTGAAGGTGATATAATTAAAGAAGTTGATAAAAAGGAGATAGAAGATACAGATGATTTTGAAAAAGCAATTAAAAATGGTGATTTAAAAGAAGGCATTCTCTTGCTTATTGAAAGAGAGGGTAACGATATTTTTGTGATAATTTCAAAATAAGGGTCAGAGTCAATTAAATATGAAATCTGAAAATTCGAAGAGAATGTGTAGTTAGAAGGAGGGATAAGAAAATGTTTAAAAATAGGATAGGAATTAAATCGTTGGTGTGTGTTTGTTTGATTGCGGGTATTGTTTGTTCAGGGATTGTTATGGCGGACGAATCAAAAAATATTGATAAAGAGAAAAGAGATAATATCATAAAATTAATTAAGCCAGGATATAATATAAAAATAATGAAACAGATGTTTGAAAAATCTTTTGGTAATATGGTTACAGAAAAAGACTATCAAGAATTGGCTGAATTAATGATTCCTGTTTACGAAAAGTATTATGATAATGAAGATATTAAAGAAATGCTGAAATTTAATGAAACGCCAGTTGGAAAAAAAATGATAGAAAATGGGCCCTTGATAATGAAAGAAACAATGGAAATTGCAGCAAAATGGGCATCAAAATGGACAAAAAATATGATGGAAAAAGGTGAAAAGGATGGAACAATTGACAAAAATACAACGATGGGGCAGATGATGATAAAGGGTAGAGAGGGTGCAACTAAGGGCAACTTAGCTGCAATTCGCTCTGCTGTTTCTATTTACTATTCTGAAAAAGAAGGAGAATGGCCAAAAAGTTTAACTTCTGGGTTTGAAAACTTTCTTTATCCGATACCTCAGGAAAAGATTACGGGAAGCAATAAGGTAGTGACCAAATTTGACGGTACGGGTGGATGGTATTATGATATGGAAAAAGGCAATGTTTATCTTAATTTATCAGGTAAAGATTCAAGTGGTAAGGATTACTCAGAGTATTAGTAAGGTATGTCGGGGTCAGGGACGACCCCGACTCCATTAATGCCCAATGAATTGGGCAACTACAAAAATATTAAAAATGGGATGTGTCCCTATTTATGAATAAACTTACAAATACTGAAATAGACATAAAACTTATTGCAAAACTTCCGCTTAAGTTTGCGAGTAGGTTTAAGGTAATTCCAATTAAAGAAGAAAACGATGAAATTCTTGTTGCGATTTCTGACCCTTCTAATTTACAGGTTATTGATGAACTTTCTTTAACATTTGGCAAAAAGATCAAGCCTGTAGAAATTGCTGAAGAAGAAATTATTTCTGCTATTAAAAAATACTATGGAGTTGGTGCGGATACTGTAGCAAAAATGGTTGAAGAAAGTGATTTGTTAGTTGATCAGACTGAACATGAAGTAGAATCAATAGATGAAGTGGCTTTAGATCAAGATGCATCTGTTATACAGTTTGTTAATCAACTTTTGGTACCGTCCTGAATCTTTGACCTACACATCTTAACCAATTCAAGCCCTCTTTCTATTGTAGCATATCTCATTTTTTTCAAATTGTCAAGAACTTTTTTCTTTTTCTTTTTTACTTTTTTTGTTTTTATTAGCCATC
>JBDRBU010000090.1:0-2401 GCA_043822305.1 Candidatus Firestoneibacteriota bacterium | reverse complement strand
TTATTTAGACTCCTGGCGATGCACTCAAGAGCAAACCCCTCCCAGGATGCTCCTAGTTTGTTATGAGAGAAAAGCTGTTTTTTGCTCTCAATAGACATAAGAGAATGA
This sequence comes from Candidatus Firestoneibacteriota bacterium, assembly GCA_043822305.1. Taxonomy (GTDB): domain Bacteria; phylum Oederibacteriota; class D2-FULL-39-29; order D2-FULL-39-29; family JBDRBU01; genus JBDRBU01. The sequence goes on along the minus strand of JBDRBU010000090.1, from coordinate 2,293 downwards.
AAAATTCCGGAGTCTCTTATATATATTTTTGGGCGTTTTATGATACGCTTTTTTGTGTTAGTATACCATGGTTGTAAAACTCTTAGCATAAATGTGCCTTCTAGAATATTTATATATTTCTTTACTGTCATATCTGATATGCCAAAAGAGCGGCCGATCTCTGAGTAATTCAATACCTGTGCGTGATAATGACTTATCATGGTCCAGAATTTTCTGAGAGTACGTGCAGGTATTGAAATTCCTAATTGAGGTATATCACGCTCAAGAAAGGTGCTTATGTAATTTTCAATCCAGAGAAAAGATTCATGTGTAGACCTTGATAGGTACGCTCTGGGGAAACCACCGCGTAACCATAGTTTATGCAGGTTTGTCTTTCCAATATCAGAAAGAGTGAACCCTCCTAAGCGATGATAACTGATTCTACCGGCAAGAGATTCTGAACTTTGTTGCATTAAATCTCTGGAAGCACTTCCAAGTATCAGGTATTTTTGTTTTGAGTTTGAATCTACAAGATAGCGGATAAGCGGAAAAATATTGGGTGCTCGCTGTATTTCGTCTATTACAATAAGTCCCGCAAGGTCTTCAAGCGCTAATTGGGGGTTTTCGAGTCTGGCTGAATCACGCGGGTTTTCAAGGTCAAAATAATGTTTAAAAATTACCTGATTAGCTAATACAGTTTTTCCGCATTGTCTGGGTCCCAAAATGGCCGTGACTGGAAAAAAAGAAATAAGTTTATTGATATCTTTGATTTCAAATTTTCTTTTGATTAATTTACTCATGCTGTAAGTATACACTAAAATCATTGAAAAATCAAGTGTAAAGTTTGAATTTTCAATGAAGAACAAAAATGGAGTCAGGTCTTTAAAATTTAAACAGCAAAATTAAAGACCTGACCCTTAAAACTTAAGGTCTATTTTTAAAGAGAAAAGGGGCTCAGAGCGGCATCGGGGTAATCTATTCATACTTGACAAATAAGGTGTAATATATTACACTTATCGGTGTAATATAAGGAGAAGGTATGATTTCGTTAAGGTCGGAGTTGACAAAGAAATTACTAAATTATTTCTTCATTAATCCGCACGAAAATCTATATGTGAATGAGCTATCAAGAAAACTCGATTTTGATAAAAGAAATCTTGTTAAAAAAATAAGAGAATTAGAAAAAGAAGGTATATTGAAAAGTCAAAGAAGAGGAAATTTAAAGCTTTATTCAATAAATAAAAGATACCCTTTATATGCAGAATACAGGAAAATAATTCTTAAAACTGTAGGTTTTGAAGATAGAATTAAAAAAATTGCAGAAGAAGTGAAAGGGGTTAAAGAAGCTTACATTTATGGTTCTTATGTTAATAATAAGATGAATCTTTATAGCGATATAGATGTGTTAGTTATTGGAAGCCACGATATTATATTGTTGCAGAGAAAATTTAATAAACTCCAAAAAGAAATAGACAGAGAAATAAATACGGTAAATATGGAAGAGGATGAGTTTAAAAAAAGAGTTAAAAACAAAGACCATTTTATTTTAGAGATTTTAAAGAAAGAGCATATTAAGATAATCAGATGAAGTTTGAAGACAAATATTTTGTTAAATTTAAATTCAGTAAAGAGCAAATAGAGAAAAATTTTAGAAATGCTTTAAAAGATTTAGGTATTGCTAAAAAAGATAAAATATTAGAGGTAAAATTTAATTATGCCTATACCGCTCTTATCAAAGGGGGTATAACCTTATTGAGTTATTATCAAGTAAAAGTAAGAAGTATCCCCGGTCATCATATAAAAACAATAGAGAATCTAGCTCAAATTTTAAAAGACGAAACTATTGCTGACATCGGGAACATTATGCGTTCTAAAAGAAATTTAGATCTTTATGCTGGAGGAATTGAGGTTACAGAAAAAGAGTGTAGAGAGTATATAAACTTTATAGAGAAGATAATATCTAAGATCGAGGAATTTATTATCAGGTGAATTTTAACAGTGAATACGATTATTGCCGCTAAAGTCTAAGATGGCCGAAAAAATCACTCTGGCCTCTTTTCCTTTCAAATGCGCGAATATGTCTGCTGTAAATTGCCGTCTTTAAAAAATCACAGCGATTGGATGTTGGTATAATTACACTAAAAAATGGTGTATGCATAAAATTCAGTTAAAACTTTGAAAGTTATAAAGTTTAAAGGTAATATGATTATATCAATTTTTCTTAATAAGGTCTATTTTTAAGCGTTGATAGTAATGCAAGGATTATGATGAACTTTTATAAAAGGTCAAGATATAGTATAATATAATTGTTGCA
>JBDRBU010000089.1:0-30386 GCA_043822305.1 Candidatus Firestoneibacteriota bacterium | reverse complement strand
ACATAATAAGTTGGTCACGATTTGGTATTCTAAATTGTGCCATTTATTTTTCCCTCCTGATTTTTAATAAATTATATTTTAATATACCAAATTTTAGTCTTATTATCAAGACAGTATTTTGACTATTTCAACAGCCTGAATATTAAAGATTATTGCTACAAATAACACCTTTTTTGTTACTGGTTTAATGCTCATTTTTATTTTCGTAATTGTTTCCAAATTCTAAGAAAAACATTATTAGGTAACTCAAACTGTTTTACCATAGACATTTTATTAGAAATAATTATTTCTTTTATTGCTTTATCAATTTCTCTTTGTCCACTTGGTTTACCACCACGAAATAACCGCTCATGGGCTTCCCATACTGTCGAACCTAAATCAAGGTATACGATTACATTGGGCGGATGTATCCGAATTACCTCTGCCTCTTTGATTGCTAAATCATCTGTCAGGAAATCAAACCAATGGACTAATGCTTTTCCAGGTGGCCAACGATTTGAAAACAGATAAAATACTGGAATATTTGGAAAAGTTAAAACAGGGTCATTTATTTTTGCAGATTGAGTCAACTCAGATGTAACTTCTTCTATTAATTTTAGATTCTCTTTTGAAGTATAAATCCCTTTCAATAGTGACATATTTTCTGCTTTTTCTAATTTAGTTCGTATATCAGGACTGGTTGCATTCCACCAATAATAAGGTCTTGAATATTTCACCTCTATAAACATTATTAAGAAACTTAAAGAAAATAATACGATAAAAACTTTTCCAAGACCAAATACTGATTTTAGATGTAATGCAAGCCCGAGAAATAAACAAAATCCAGCAAACGCTCCAACTTCTGTAATACCAGCAGAAGTTCCCGTTCCATAGATAAATCCTAAAGCAATAAAACTAAAAAACATAAGATTAGTATCTATCGATTTTTTAAAGTACATGCGGATAAAACTTATAAGTAATACAGATAATGGCGTTACTATTGCTGTAACAATAATAGTATTAATTCCTTTTTTACCAAGATGAGATAGTTCTTGAATAATATCACTTTTTAAGAAAAGAGGACAAAAGATAAATATTAACAGCATTGCTATAGAAATCAAGTAGAATATTTTGCTGATACTCTGATATTTCACTGATTTTTTATATTTATAAAACAACCAGTAACCAAAAACAATGAAGAATATTATGATTTCCTTAAACCGCGATACAAAGTTTTCCGTCAAAACTCCCTGAAACCATGAAAATAAAATTTGACTACTACCACCCTTTGCTTTAATAGTTCCAATTACCACTTGCTCATAAAAATCATTAAGTGCTGAATGATATCCTAACCAGATTAACATAATAATTACAGGAATAAAAATACCTGAAATATAGAAACATACTGCTTTTAAAGTATGTTTTAATCCATTAGAAAAATTTACCGCAATTACTCCTATAAAAGAGAAAAGTATTATCATCGTTCCATTACTATGTTTTGTTAATAATGTCAAACCTGCAAAAAACCCTGCAAGAAAAATATATTTTAAGGATTTTTTGTTATCAATCAAATGATAGTTTAAATATTTAAATATAAAATAAATTTGGATAAGCGAATATAGTGTTACAAACTGAATAAAATCATATGTAATATGAGCATTATTTGATTGATAGTATATCACACCAACAATAGATACAAATGTTGCAATTAGTGAACCAAACAACGATTCCATATTTTTATACAAGAAAAAAGCAAACAGTAAAATAATTACTATTCCAAGTAACCGAAGATTTATTATATTATATCCAAAAATTTTTGTAAATAATCCAATCTTAACAAGATATAACGGGGGTAAATAAAAATAAAAATCTTTATAAGGCATTTGACCATGATTAAACAAGTAAGCGTAGGTTGAAAACCAGCCTTCAGTAATCGGATAAAAGCGATTAAAAAAGATTAAATTATAAATTGCTATTATTACAATCGGGATAAGACAAAATCCTTTATTTTGAAAATATATAGCTAATTCTTTTAATTTCAATAAAAGAAATGGATAGAATTTAGGATTATTACATTCAAACGTTTTAGCCATTAATTTTTCTAGCTATATAATAATAGTGTGCGCCTATCGGTAATTTGTATAAGTATTTTTCAAGTCTTTTCAAAAAAGATAAAAAAGCAGGAAAAAATATTGTAAATCTTATTGTTCGGCTCCTGAAACCACTTGTATTTAATAATTTTCGGCAATATAACGGGTTTAGCAATTTTGAATCTTTGTCAAATTTATAATCATTTTGTATTGCCACCCACAAAGTTAACGGATTGATTGGATTTAATTCAAACATTATTAAAAATCCATCTGCTTTTAATCTATTATTTAATGCTTTCATTGAATCTATTTGTTGTTTCCTTGGTATATGATGAAAAACATTAGCAATAAATATTATATCAAATTCATGCTCAAATGGGATATTAACACCATCAAACTGTTTAAATGTAACATCATTTAATCCTTCGTTCTCTTTTTTAGCAACTCTTATAGATTCTTCGGAAATATCAACAGAACATATAATTAAGTTGGGAAAATATTTTTTCAAATATTTTTCACTACTTCCGATGCCACATCCGTAATTTAATAATAATAATTTTTCCTGCTCTTTCCCTATTAATTTTAAATAGTTAAAAAGTTCTATTACCTTATATTCATGAAAATATGAAGGCGAAAATCCTGATGCTTTTACGGCTTTGGTATGCCCTTCATCGTAATTATCTGCAAATTTATCAAAAACTGCGGGTTGCACTTCTTTTTTCATGATTGTATATTTATGTATTCCTGTATTTGTTTTAAACAGATTTTCTTTAAGTCTTTTCCTTGTTTATATGCTTTTGTCCATTCGATTATCTTATCAATTGCTGTATCTAAATTCCATTTGGGGTGCCAACTTAAATTTGATTTTGCTTTACTACAATTTAACTTAAGATAATGAGCTTCATGCGGATGTTTTCCTTTATCTATTTTATATGATGCTTCTTCTCCCCATTTATTGCATATCCGCTTTACTATCCATTCTACAGTTTTAACATCTTTATCATCTGGTCCAAAGTTCCATGCCTCCGCATATTCTGGACCATTTTTATAAAGTTTTTCTGCTAAAAGAAGATAACCATATAATGGCTCTAATACATGCTGCCATGGTCTAACAGCATTTGGATTTCTTATAACTATAGTTTTTTTTCTTAATACAGATTTAACACTATCGGGAATAAGCCGGTCAACTGCCCAATCACCACCACCAATAACATTCCCTGCACGGGCAGATGCTACTGCCTTTTTATGAGTTTTGTATTCTTTCGGATTAAAGAATGAACTCCTGTAAGAAGATGTTACTAATTCAGAACAAGCTTTGCTATTTGAATAAGGATCATAACCACCTAAAGGTTCATACTCACAATAACCGCGTCTTCTTTCTTTATTTTCGTAACATTTATCAGTTGTTACATTTACTACGACTCTAACGCTCTTGCAATTTCTTACCGATTCAAATAGATTTACTGTCCCCATAACATTTACAGAATAAGTTTCCAGAGGATTTTTATAAGATTCTCTGACAATTGGCTGTGCAGCCATATGTATGACTATTTCGGGTTTAAAATTTAATAATTCCTGCTTCAGCAACTTATAATTACGGATATCTGCTATTTTTGATTTAACAAGTTCGTTTATCTTGCATAAATTGAACAAGCTTGGAACAGTTGGAGGTTTTAATGCATAACCTTTAATATTTGCTCCTAAATAATTAAGCCATAGGCACAACCATGAGCCCTTAAAACCAGTATGGCCTGTAACAAAGACGCGCTTATTTTTCCAAAATGTGTTAGAGGATCTGGTGATTAGATGATTTGACATTTAAATGTTACTCCTTGAAAGTTTATTTGTAAATATTCACTCAACCACATTACAATGTATTTTAGCAATCATTTCTTACCATTTTGAGTAACCAAAGTGAGCGTGGCAATCTCTTTAAAAACCTTTTAAATTACTTCACTTCCCTCACGATAACGATGTTCAGTGAGGATTTACGTTTATTTCTTAATGTATTGATTCTTTTACCAAAAATAACTATTTTTTCTTTGATCTTTTTGTTCTCTTATAAATAATTAAGTTCTTCTCAAATCGATAAAATTGCATCTACTTCCGACAGTAATGCAGATGAAGCCACCAGAAAACTGCAAAAATCCTTCGCTGTCCGGTTCTTCAGGTTTTATTGTAGAAAATATTTTTCCACTTAATACCTGTTATTTTCATTACACTTTTATACAATCCTAAATGTGCCGATTTTATAATACTTTTTCAATAACTATTTTTAATATTTTCTTATCTCATTAAAACTATTATAAATAAACCATTTTTAATGCCTGTTTCAATTCTTAACAGTAATTTTTATCTATTCTTATTTCAAAAACCTAATATTTTTAAACATCTCTACAATAGAACCTGAAAAACCCGCTGTCCTTCTGCTTTTTCCTTCTGCGATATTTAATGCAACTGAAACTATCGCTCGTTTTAATTGTTGTTTTAAATTATACTATTCACTTTTAGGTAAAGATTTCACTATTTTGTATATATCATTAATTAGTAAAACACTTTCATTCCATATTTCCAATTCTTTATACATATTCATCCATTCTACACATCCAGGTGTAAATATTCAGTCATTATGTTAAAAAATCAGTTTCTAAACGATTTTGATTAAAAACATCACTGAAAAAACTCTGTTTTTTAGAGTAAAATAACATACATTCAGGTATCTAATCTCCTTCCTCATCCAACCTTCCAACCTACCAAACCTTCCACGGTGCTTTCACTGACTTCCAAAGTTCTTCAAGATGAGTCCTGTCTCTTAAAGTATCCATTGGCTGCCAAAAGCCTGAATGTTTATACGCAAGAAGTTGACACTCACTTGCAAGTTTTTCTAAAGGTTCCTTTTCCCATAAAACATCATCACTATTAATATAATCAAAAATTTGTGGCTCTAACACAAAAAATCCTCCATTTATCCATGCACCATCCCCTTTTGGTTTCTCTTGAAATGCTATTACTTTATCATCTTTTTCTAAAGTTAAAGCACCAAATCTTCCTGATGGCTGAACAGATGTTATTGTTGCAAACTTACCATGCTTTTTATGAAATTCAACTAACTTTTTAATGTTAACATCTCCAACACCATCTCCATATGTGAGCATAAATGTTTTATTACCAATATATTTTTGAACTTTTTTTATTCTTCCGGCGGTCATAGTATTTAAACCAGTATCAACAAGCGTAATTTTCCATGGCTCAGCTTTTGATATATGAACCTCTGTCTCGTTCTTAGTTAAATCAATAGTAACATCAGATTGATGCATAAAGTAATTAGCAAAATATTCCTTAATCATATATCCCTTATAACCAAGGCATATAATAAAATCATTAAACCCATAGTGGGAATATATTTTCATAACATGCCATAAAATCGGTTTTTCACCAATTTCAATCATTGGTTTTGGTCTTATACTTGTTTCTTCCCCTAATCTGGTTCCTAATCCACCGGCTAATATAACTACTTTCATAATACCTCCATTTAAAATAGGGACAGATACCTATTTATTTTAATATGCGCCTTCTCTTTTAAATACAACTTTTATTGTTTTGATTATAACCATAATGTCAAGCCATAAGGACCAGTTCTGGACATACCAGGAGTCAATAACCAACCTTTCCATAAAAGATGTTTTACTCCTTCCGGATACCTGCCAGAGCCCAGTAACACCCGGCGTTACCTCCGTGATGATGCTGTGAAAATCACCGATTTTATTTTTTTCTCTCGGCAGATACGGTCTTGGGCCAACCAGACTCATCTCACCCTTAATTACATTAAATATTTGAGGTAATTCATCTAAACTGGATTTTCTTAAAATTTTACCAAATTTGGTAACTCTTGGATCATTTTTAAGTTTATGATATGTTTCCCATTCTTTCTTTTTATTTCTATCCTTCTTTAATGTCTTTTCTAATATTTCATCTGCATTTACATACATACCCCTGAATTTTATACATCTGAAATTCTTTCCGTTTTTACCTATTCTATTCTGGATAATAAAAACAGGACCTTTTGAATCAAGTTTTATTAGAACAGCACAGACCAATATTACAAATAAAGATATAATCACCATAGGAATACTGACGACAAGATCAAAAACACTTTTCACTGCTTTATTAAACGGATTTTTTAAACTATTTCTCACATTTAACATCAATAAATGGTTTTCAAAGAAAAAATCCATATCGCTCTGTAAAAACGGAATACCAAACAAGTCCGGAATAAAAGAAACCTTTTTTACTTTCTTTTGAATTTCATTTATTAGCTTTACAAGTTTTTCCGATTTTAATGAAGGGATGGCGATAACAACATCTTTAATGCTTGTAAACTTTATAATTCTATCTAAATCAGACAGTTCACCAAGTACTCTGACACCGTTTATAGTTTTATCTTTTTTCTTTTTATCATCATCCAAATACCCTGCTATCTGGTAACCCATATTTTTTTCTTTACTCATCGCTTTCGAAAAGAGTTCTGCTGTTTTACCCGCACCTATAACTACTATCTTTTTTCTCCAGATACCCGTATGCAACAAAAATCTTTTCACATATAACCTTGTTATCGGGAGTATCCATAAAGAATTTAAAAAAGTAAGCAATAAAACCGTTCTGGATATAGATTCAGTTAATTTACCCAACGAAACTATGGCTAAGGTAGTTAGTGAGGTTAAGAATGATGCTTTCCAAATCTGTCTTACTTCCTCCCACAACGGATATCTTTTATCATATAAACTTTCGTACCAGAAGAAGAAAATCAAAACGACAGGAAACCACAACGGATTAAATATTGTTAATGGAAGAGGTTCTTTTAAGACATAAAAATACGGAAATATTTCAGCCCTCACAAAATACGACAGCTGAAATGAAATAAAAAGCCCGATTACATCTATTATCGTAATTATTATTAAACCCATATTTATCTAATTTTACACTATTTTCTTTGTTATTTCCAATACTCTTTTTGCATACTTAATTTTGCCTTTATTTTCAAAGGTATTATTTTTTCCACTTTTCCGAGTCTATAGGCGATATATTTTAAAGCATTTCTATAAATTGAAATTGGTATTAAATACCAGTAACCATTTTTAATCAAATAATTAAATTCTGACATAACAAATTTTTTACCTTCCCCTTCTGCTTTTCCGAATGTTTCCATTAACCACTTTTCTCTTAAATGAAATACTCCTATGTCAAAATATCTTTTAAATTCCTGCATTGGTTTATAATTATGAGAATGATAAACGCACGCTTGTGCGACATATGATATTTTATATCCATTCATTAAAGCTTTCGCTGCCAGGTAATTATCTTCGCTGGCAATAATGTTCTCAGGAAAACCTCCGATTTCCTCTAAAACTTTTCTTCTATATGCTGCAAAAGAATTTGAATTAAAAAATGTTTTTATACCATATTTATTTTTATCATCAAATGTTTTTATTGATGAAATTTCCGGATAATTAAACAATCTGGCATGAGCAGCAAAAGGTGTTGCATCTTTACGAGGCAATTGCCTTCCTGTTGCAACTCCTACAGATGGATCATCAAATACTTTAATTATATTTTCTATCGCATCTTTGGTTAACATCGAATCCTGAGTTAAAAAAACAACAATATCCCCATTTGATTCTTTCCAGCCAAGATTTCTTGTTTTACCGTGATTAAATTCATCAGGTTGTATCATTATTATTTTAATATCATGTTTTCTTAATACTTGACCGGACGAATTTATAACAATAATTTCAATATTTTTGTCCTCAGTTAAAATACTTAGTGTTTCATCAAGACATTCATCGGGTTTATGTGTAAGAATTATCACAGAAACTTTCATTTCTCATTAACCTCTTTTAATATCCCAATTATTTCTTTTGCTGCTTTCTCCCAGCTGAATAATTTCACCCTCTCCAACCCTTTACTAATTAAATTATTTCTTAAATTATTATCACTTAAACATATATTCATAGCACCCACAATACTTAATTCATTATAAGGGTCTATGTAATATGCTGCATCTCCGCCAACCTCCGGGAATGATGAAGTATTTGAAATAATTGTTGGAATACCGCATGCCATGGCTTCTAATGTTGGCAGACCAAAACCTTCATACAGAGAAGCAAACACGAATAATTTAGCAGCGGAATACAAATACGGCAAATCTTCAACCGTAACCAAATCTAATATTATTACCTTATTATTTAAACCTTTATTATTTATTGTTTTAATTAACAACTTCCTATACTCTTTTTTGCCATTTCCAACAATTACTAATTTTGTATTAGTTTTTATAGTGCTATATGCATTCAGTACTCTCTCTACATTTTTATGAGGATATGATGTTCCTACTATCAATATATAATCTTCCAATTTGTATTTGTTTTTTATTATAACTTTTGCATCTTCTCGGACATAATACATATTCTTATCATAACCGCAAAGCACTACTTTAACTTTCTCTTCAGGTAGTTTATAATATTTCAAGATATCCATTTTTGTATTGTTTGAAATTGTAATAATCTTTTTTGCCTTCTTTGCAATTTCAGGAAGTATATACTTGAAATAATAATGCTGAAGTATATGCTGTCTGGGAAAATGTAAAGGAAGCAGATCAAGTATGGTTAATATCTGATTATCTATAAATAATGAACCATGGTGTGTTGTATTGTAAACCAGGTTGTATTTTTCTTTTTTTATTTCACCTGGATACAAAACTTGCGACCATATGAATCTTAAAATAGCAGATTTTTTATTATATCTCGGCTGAATATTTTTTGACAGTGCTTTTATATTCAGATTCAATCCTTTTAAACCTTCCGGGAAAGCAGTATATACCACAACCTCACCACCAAGATTATGAATATTTTTTGATAACTCCTTCAGTATGTTTAATGAATAAACACCTGAACCTGTTTGTTTTTCTCCTATCATTGTTGCATTAATTGCTAATTTCACAACTTACACTCCTGTTTTTCATCTGTTTACCATTTCCATTATTACTTCTAAAGTCACCCTTGCTGTCCTTTCCCAGTTGAATTTTTTCACCCTTTCAAGCCCTTTGCTTACTAAACTGCTCTTCAAATTGCTGTCTTTTAAAATTTTCTCAACCATATTTGCTATATCATTTTCATCTAAATGATTCACATAAACAGCAGATTCACCTGCTACCTCCGGCATGGAAGATATCTTTGATGTAAGTACTGGACAACCACATGCCATTGCTTCTAAAATAGGTAAGCCAAATCCTTCATATGAGGATGCGAACATAAGTGCCTCCGCCCCACTGTATAATACCGACATATCTTCATTTATAATATGTTCAATCAATATAACATCTTCCTGTAAATCTAATTGCTTAACAATACTCATAATATCATCATAAGCATTATCTTTCTTTCCTGTTATTATCAACTGAATATCGTTTTTTTTAACCTTCCTTACTATATCAAATGCTTTTATTTGATTAATAATGTTTTTTCTGTAACATAAAATACTATTTACATTCATTAAGTATTTACCTTTTATTTTATATTTATTTTTAATTTTTGCTATTAAAGATGAATCTTTGCAGAGATTATATAAAGATTGGTCATAAGACAGTGGAATAACCGAAACATTTTCTTCGTGTATTTTGCATAACTTAACGATATCATTTCTTGTTGACACAGAATCAGCAATTATTTTATCAGCTCTTCTTAAAGCATAATTAATTGAAAATAACATAAATAACTTTTTCCGCCAAGAGGTCTTATCAATAAATAAATCATGGCAAACCATAAGTGTTTTTGGCCTTAAAAACACAGGCATGGCCATTGTTGGTAAAAACAACAGATCATATTTTTCCTTGATAAACAAAAACGGCAAACCAATATAAGCAAAATACTTATCTTTGGGAAAACTTAAATACCTCTCCTTAAAGTTAGCAGCATTTATTTTATGCAATATCGGGGCATTAGCACACAACACATACTCATTTTCTTTGTCAATTTGCGAAATAGTTTTTAAAATATTATATGTGTAATTTCCTATTCCACCAAGATCTTTATATGTTAGTACTTTTGCATCTACAGCAATTTTCACTTTAACCTCGCTAAACAATTAAATATCTTTGAAAAAGGATATGCAGGAAGATATTATATCGTTAATCAGATAAACAAGAAAAACCACCCATAAAATAATTGAGGCTATAATCTGGTTGTTTTTAATTAATATAAATGATAACACAAGAATAATCGTACTCACAACAAAAAGAATAGTTATATGACCGTATTTAATTTTACCACAATATTTATTATATCCATAAATAAAAAGATATGATGCGGCCATCATAGATATAATATGAGTTATCGGGACTGAACTAGCACCTATTTCAGCTAAAAACATTAACGCCATCCAATAGACCACTAAATGCAAGATATTTTGTTTCAACACTATTCCATATTGCCCTTTAGATAACAATGCTGAATGTAATATTGAAAAAAGTGCTCCAGCACATACAGGAATAGAGGCCAGCATAAGTACCTTATCCATCCCGGCCCATTTCTGACCGTACACAAAAGGAATCCATATAGAAGAAAAAGCAGAAACAGCCATCACCAGCGGTACATAACCCGCTGAAAGTAAAAGAATAAAGTTATATGTTAACTTATTGAACTTCTCTTCTTCATCCTGAACACGGGCTAATACTGTTAACCCGATTCTTTTAAAAATTGACGGGATAACCATTGTATATCCTAAAAATGTGTAGGCCATCTGTGCTAGACCGTATTCACCCACACTGTATAATTTTGCCAGCAAAACAACAGGGGCAAGCATTATGGCATACACAGTTATATTCATATAAAAAATTTGCGATACCTGTTTAAATAAATCTTTAAATATTTTTTTATCAGTTGAAATCTTTGGTACAAAACCGGTATAAATCATGGCAAGGACAGAAGGGAATATCCCTCTTAAAATATTTCCTAAAACTAAACCTAATATTCCCATTCCACAAAATACAAATATAACCGCAACCAGATTAAAAACCAGAAATTCTCCTACCTCGATTACGCCAACTTTGTTATATTCAAGTTTTCTTTCCAGAAAAGATACAGGGATACTGTTAAATATATAAAAAAACGCCCCGACCCCGGCTGAAATTATTAAAATAATTAATGATTTCTGGTTATACCAGTTAGAGATTAATGGAGAAATTAAAAATATTAAAATAACACATACAATGGCTATTATTAATTGAAATGTAAAGGCAACACTAACTTCCTCATGAGAAGGAGCATTTTGAAGTCTGATAAAATGAGTTTGCAGACCAAAATCAATAACACCTCTTAGAACCATAAAAACCGTATAAGAGATAAAATATAGCCCCATTATTTCAGGACCTAATTTTCTGGCTAAGATTAAACTTCCGGTAAAATGGATTAAAAACCCCATCACATGCCTGAAAAAAAGATTTTTAAATCCCTTTAAAATTACAGGGCTTAAATTGTCAGCTGATATTTCGAAAACATCCTTCATCAATATTTTTACCTTATTGGAGTGCATTGACTGTGTCAATGCTTATTTGCATCATGGATGATGCACTCCATATATAAATATTTACCCTTATTTAGAACCCATAGAATACCAATCTTTCGTCAGAACTTTCCCATGACTTATTTTTTATAAGTTTGTTTAATTTTGATTCTATACTGTTTCCTTTATCTTCATATCCATCCCTGTTAATATATATACCCGAAAAACCTGATTTTTTTAATGTATCAACGAGTTCATTCAACTGTTGGCTATTTAGTTCTTTCTGCCATATGTCCCCTATTCTTCCTTTCATAGATCCATAACTCCATTTGATATTTTTTGAATGAAGGGATGCTTTAAAGTGTTCGTAATCATCCATCTTATTAACCGGTGGACTTTCTGGAAAAGGGACATAAGGCATCTGGTAAATCATTGCTCCGGGTTCCACAGAAGATTCAATTGATTTTATAAATTCGCTATCATTTAAATATTCATTTTTTATTTTTTCATACTCAGGAACAAAACTCGCACTTGTTTGGTCAAAGATACCAACAATAAGAATAATTATTATTATAAAATAATAAATACTTTTCTTTTTATTGTCAAGGCAGTACTTCTTATATATAAAATCTAGAATAATCACTATGGCCAATATAGAAAAATACGAAATAAAAACTGAAATTCTGTTATACGCTCTTATCTTGTTAAAAAAAATAGCCGAAAAAACAGCCCCCATCCCGCCTATGGTCGATATTAAAATAGAAAATATATTAAGTATACTTAAATTATTCAATGTTGTAAAACTATTAATATGAGTCCTGTTAAAAAGAGTTATAATCAGTATTATAAAACCCACAGTACCTATAATGCCTAAAGTAACAGCATCATTCTCGTTCACATAAATCGCTTTGTCGTTATACTGTGCTTTTATTTTGGCTAAAGACGGAATCCTATGCCCGCTCACAGGAAGCATCAATTGTGTTATTCTTAAACCATATCTTTCTGCCTCTCCTATATTTCTTTTGGCCGCTTCAGTATTTACCCCGTTGTTTATCCTGTGTACTATTGATGGAGACAGATTGATAATTACCCCCAGAAAGATAACGGCTATTAAAATAGATACAACCAGCAGATTCTTTTGGCCATTATTATTTAAATAACAATATATCCCGGCTATTATAAGAAAAAGACATGAAAAAGCCGCATAATAAATACCTGTTGAAGAAACCAAAACACACACAATCAAACTGGTTAATACTTTTGAATTTTTAATATTTAAACCGGTAAAAACCCATAATATTACCATGACCATCAAAGGAACCATAAAATATGCGGATAAAAACAGATGATGAACACCTCTTATAAAATGATACGGGATAAAAGCATAAAGCAAACCGCCTAAAATTGAAGTAGTGATGGAAACCTTAAACTGCCTGAAGACAAACATTGTAGTTAATGCGACCAAAGGGAAAGTCATAATAAAAAATATATTCATAACCATGACCCAATTTGAAGTAAACAACGAAATTATTTTTATTATCAAAAAAAGCAACCCATCCGAAGTAGGATAGTCATACATTTCAAAACAATAAGGAGCGCCCAAATATTTATTTTTCAATATCCAGCCATTATCAATCACGCCTTTAACATCTTTTGCGATAATAAGTGCATCGGATTTATATTCAAAAGGCACTGATAAATCAGATTTCCATAACTGCATAACAATAATTAATATTATAATACATAAAAATCCGGCAATTATATAAGCAGCTATTTCTTTGACATTTTTTCCCAACATTACACTCTTTCCCGCCAGTAATTTAAAAGATCTTCTACTGTTTGTTTAAACTTTATTTTTGGCTTCCAGCCGGTTTGTTTTATAAACTTAGAATTATCGCCTATAAGTACTGGCACATCCGATGGTCTCATCCTCTCCGGGTCTTTTTCTATCTTTACTTTAATTTTGGATAAACTCAAAAGTATATTTAAAACTTCTTTCATTTTATATCCTTTTCCAGAACATATATTGTAAACTTCTCCAGGTATACATTTCTCTGTAGATAACCAATATGCAGATACTATATCCCTTACATCCGAAAAATCTCTTATCGCATTTAAATTACCCACTTTAATAACTGGTTTTTGTTTACCCTTTTCTATCATGGCAACCTGTTTTGCAAAATTAGATGTTACAAATGGCTCACCTCTTCTTGGCCCTGTATGGTTAAAGGCACGAGTCCTAACAATATTTAATTTATAGCTCATATAATATTGATATGCGAGTAAATCCTGCCCTACCTTACTTACAGCATAAGGAGAAAGCGGTCTTAAAGGATTAGCTTCTTTAATTGGTAATTCGTTTTTATAAATCATTCCATACTCTTCACTTGAACATGCTATCTGAATCCAGGGATTTATACTTAATTCTCTGACCGATTCAAAGATATTTAGCTCCCCGATGATATTGGTCGTTAAAGTTTCAGCAGGAGCATGCCATGAAGTTGGAACAAAAGACTGGGCGGCAAGATGAAATATTTTATCTGGTTTTACTTTTTGAATAACTTTTTTAACAGAAGAAGCATCTCTTATATCACATTCATGAATTATTATTTTATCTTTTATCCCAACAATATTATCCTGTTTACTACGCCATCTCTCTAAACCATAAACTTTTACATTTTTTTTATCTAACAAATATTCCGCCAAATGACTTCCTACAAATCCTGTAATACCTGTGATTAATACTTTCATTTCACCCTCCTTTATTGTAAATATTCACTAAAAACCCTCTAATTTTTAATTCCCCCTTTTAATTCCCCCTTAATAAAGGGGGTTAGGGGGTTGTTCTTTTGACGATTTACCATTTACCTTCCAACACCTTTATAAATAAATCCTAACTTTTTCATTTTAACCGGGTCATATAAATTTCTGGCATCTATAAATATTAGGGTTTTTAGTAACTTTTTTATCTTTAATAAATCTAATTTTTTAAACTCTTCCCAATCAGTTAGTATAACCAAAGCATCGCTTTTATCTGCCACCTCGTAAGGATTTCTGCAAGGAATAATTTTTTTTATTTTCTTTTTTGCATTCGTTAGCGCTTTTGGGTCATAGCCTTTAATTGTAGCACCCTTACTTAACAATTTTCTGATTATATCTATTGCGGAAGAAAATCTAATATCATCAGTATTAGGTTTATATGAAAGCCCTAAAATACCTATTTGCTTTCCCTGTAAAACACATGTTTTCTTTCCTTTTCCTGCTTTTTCTAATGCTTCTACTATTTTTTTAACTACAAATTGTTTTTGCTCCTCATTAACTTTTTCTACACTTTTTAAAAGATGAAAATCATATCCTAATTTTTTAGCCATATGTATAAAAGCAGAAGTATCTTTTGGAAGACAATATCCACCATATCCAGGACCTGCATTTAAAACACCACCAATCCTTTTATCATATCCCATCCCTTCAGCAACTCTTGCTACATCAGCACCAGCCCTTTCACAAATATGAGATAATGAATTTATAAAAGAAATCTTCATAGCCAGAAACGAATTAGACGCATACTTTATAATCTCTGCCGTGTTAATATTTGTAATAACCTTAGTCGTCTGTATATCTTTATACAACTCCATAAGTATATCTTTAGCCCTTTCTGAATCCACGCCTATTATTATCCTCTCTGGATTTAAAAAATCATATACCGCTGAGCCACCTCTTAAAAACTCCGGATTTGAGGCAACATCAAATTCTATATTTTTTTTGTTGTATAATTTTATTGTTTTTTTTATCCATGCACCTGTATTGACCGGAACAGTACTCTTTCCTACAATCAATTTATACGATGTCATCTCCTCGGCTACTATTCTGGCTACCCTTTTAACAGCCGAAAGGTCTGCTTCTCCATTTTTCCTTGGAGGAGTTCCAACACATATAAAAATTATCTCAGAATTTCTAACTGCTTCTTTAATGTCTGAAGTAAAACTTAACTTACCGTTTTTCTTTCCGGCCTTAATTAATTCTTCTAATCCTGGTTCATATATAGGAATTATAGAATTTTTTAACTTTTCTATTTTGTCTTCATCATTGTCTGCACCAATAACTTTATGCCCTAATTTAGCCAAGCAAGCAGAAGTAACAAGCCCTACATATCCTACTCCAATAACTGATATTTTCATTATATTATCTATCCTCGGCTAACGTCCTTATATTCAAAAATCTAATAACTTTTTTCAAATCATTTAGTGTATCAACCGGGATTGTATCGTATGGTGTAATTACTGCTTTTATTTTATAACCATTTTCCAAAACTCTTAATTGTTCGAGTTTCTCGATATTTTCTAATCTTGATTGTTTCAAACCAACAAACTTCAACAAAAAGTCTTTCTTGTAAACATAAACTCCTATATGCTTATAAAAAAAATCAAATTTATTCGTTCTGACTAAAGAAGGGATAATAGACCTCGAAAAATACAACACATATCCATTCTTATCTATGGCCACTTTAACCATGTTATCATCAAATAAGATTTTCTTATCTTGAATTTTACAAATAAGCGTACTCATATATATATTTTTGTCTTCAAAGAACGGCGAAACTGCCTCATCAATCATCTCTGGTTTTATAAGCGGTTCGTCGCCCTGAATATTTACAACAATATCTGCTTTTATCTTTTTTACTGCCTCGGCAATCCTATCTGTCCCACTTTCATGCGATTTATTAGTAATAATTGCTTTTCCACCAAAAGATCTAACTAAATCATATATTTTTATATCATCTGTAGCCACAAAAATTTCTTCCAAAATCTTTGATTTTCTGGCAGAATTCCATACCCACCATATCATTGGCTTTCCTGATATATTAACAAGCACCTTTCCAGGAAACCTTTCAGAAGCAAACCTCGCTGGAATCACACCTATAACTTTCATCTCTTTTTTCACTTTTCCCACCTATTAAACAAATGGAGTCGGGGTCGTCCCACGGGGACTTCCTTTGGTCGTCTCTGACCCCAATATACATTTGACCCCAATATACATTATACCATATTTGCCTAAAGAATTTAAGATATATTATTATGGAGTCAGTCGTCCCTGACCCTGACACACCTCTTCCCCTTTTAAACCATATGGACTCGCTTTTATAATTTTAACACTAATAAAATCCTGTTTTATCTTGTCTTTATTGGTTATTTCTACTATTTTATTAGTTTCGGTTCTACAAACTTCATTTTTTTGAGATGTATCCCGTTCAACTAAAACCTTTAATATCCTGCCGATAAGTTCTTTATTGTTTTCTAACGCAATTTGATTCTGAACACCCATAAGGATACTTAATCTTTGTTGTTTATCTTCTTTTTTTACATCATCTTTTAATTCATAAGCTTTGGTCTTTGTTCTTGGCGAATATTTAAAAGTAAACGCAAAATCAAATCTTACCTCTTTAACTAATTTAATTGTTTCATTAAAATCTTCTTCTGATTCTCCCGGGAATCCAACGATGATATCACTGGTGATACTAATTTCTTTTATCTTATCTCTGATCTCTTTTACTTTATTTTTATAATAAGAAGCAGTATAACCACGATTCATAAGTTTTAATATTTTATCTGAACCAGACTGAATTGGTAAATGGAAATGATTGCATATCCTTTTAGATTTTGAAATAGTTTCAACTAATTTAGCCGGGATATCCTTAGGGTGGGATGTGAAAAACCTGATCCAAAAATCTCCTTCTAATTCATCTATACTTCTTAATAAATCCGCAAAGTCTATTCCTTCATTTAAATCTTTACCATATGAATTAACATTTTGACCCAAAAGATTTATTTCTCTATAGCCTGATTGGACAAGTTTTCTTACTTCCTTTAATATCTCAGATACTGGTTTACTTTCTTCTCTTCCTCTCACATATGGAACGATACAGTATGAACAAAATGAATTACATCCCTTACTGATAGCAATCCAGGCTTTCTTACTACTAACCCTGTCTATAGTGAAATCTTTTTCCCAATCCTGTTTATAATCCCCAACGACTATAACTGGCTTTTCACCGTTTAACGCTCTTTTAACATATAAATCAATATTTCTTATATGATTAGGACCTATTATTAAATCTACTGTAGGTAGTTTCCTTTTATGGTCTAACCATAGAATACCTTCAGCATATGCATCGGCCAGGCAACCGACAACACCTACAATTAAATCCTTTTTATTTTTTTTTAATGCTAAAAATTCGATTAACTTAGAATAAGCTCTTTGCTCTGCATGTTCCCTGACGCTACAAGTATTTACTAAAATTACATCTGCCTCAGTGAAACAAGGAGTATTTGAAAAACTAGCGTTAGTTAAGATGCCAGATATAACTTCTGAATCGTACTTGTTCATCTGACATCCAAAGGTGTGAATATAGAATTTTTTCACTATCTCTTCGAGAATTGGAATCTTTTTCTTGCACCAGGTCTTCCGTATTTTTTCCTCTCAACCATCCTTGGGTCCCTTGTAAGTAAATTGTTTTTTGATAGTAGTGTTTTATACTCGCCACTTACTTGAAGCAACGCTCTGGCTATGCCTAATCTTAAAGCATCTGATTGTGATGCAATTCCTCCGCCGGATACAAATGCTTTTATATCAAATTTATTAGCCACTCCCAGCACATCTAATGGCTTTTTAACAACCACCTGATGAGCAAGTCTTGTAAAGTATTTATTCATCTCAATACCATTTACTGTTATTTTACCATCTCCCTCACGCATTACTACTTTTGCCACAGCAGTTTTTCTCCTTCCAACGGTGATAATATTCTTAACTTTTTCTTTCGTTGCAAGTTCTTCCAAGTTACCTCCTTGACTTTCCATAAGTTGCCCGCATTAGGCGGGCAGACTCTTAAAATTTAAATATTAATAACTTCTATATTTTTTGCATTACCATGAGGATGAACTTCTCCTTTATATGCTTTTAGTTTTTTTAACATTTTATCGCCTAATTTAGTTTTTGGAAGCATTCCCTTGACAGCTAATTCTATGGCTCTTTCTGGATTTTTTGCAATTAAAACCTTGTAAGGAGTAAACCTATGTCCACCTGGATATCCGGAATGCGTATAATCTGTTTTTTGCTCTAACTTTTTTCCGGTTAATTTAACCTTACCAGCATTTATGGCAATTACATAATCACCTGTATCTGTATTTGGAGTATAAGTAGGTTTATTCTTTCCCATAAGTATCATGGCTATTTTAGTCGCAACTCTACCTAAAATCTTATCCTTAATATCAATCAAATACCACTTCCTGACTACATCTTTTGGCTTTGCATAATATGTCTTCATTTAATTTTCCCTCCTATTAGGAAATACAGACTATATAAATTCAACAAAAACTTCGTTTGATAAAAACAAACCCTTTCTGGTTAATCTTACATAATTTTTTACCATCTCTATTAAATTTACATCCTCTAATCTTGCAAGTTTATCCTTAAACAACTCAAAAAAATCCATTCCAAACCTTTCCGACCACTCCTTAACATTTATACCTTCTAATAATCTTAACCCTAAAAAAGTAGTCTCTTTAATTTCTGTATCTTTATTTATAAACTCTCTATATAATATAGCAGAATTTTTATTATATATCAACTTAATATATTCATTAAAATCTTTTTCGTTTCCATACCTGTACTCATTAAACTTTGAACAAGCACCTGCCCCAATTCCTATATATTCATCATTAGTCCAGTATATCTTATTATGAATACATTCTTTCCCTAACATTGCAAAATTTGAAATTTCATAATGCAAATACTTATCTTTCAACAAATCTATTATCAAATAATACATTTCTACTTCATCAGATTCTAAAACACATTTCAATCTACCTTCTTTTAAATCATTATAAAAATTAGTACCTTCTTCAACAGTTAAATCATATGCAGAAATATGCTCGGGTTGTAGGTCCTTAACTTTTAATAATGTATTTTTTAAATCAGAAACAGTTTGTCCGGGGATACCAAACATTATGTCTATATTTATATTATTGAATTTGATTTTTCTGGCTAAATTATAGTTTTCCAAGAAATTTGAATAAGTATGTATTCTCCCTAAGCACTTAAGTATTTTATCATCTGTTGATTGCAGTCCAAAACTTAGCCGATTCACACCTGCATTTTTCAAAATTAATATCTTTTCATAGTCAATAGTTCCCGGATTAGCTTCAACTGTAATTTCAATATTTGTTTTCGTTTTAAAGTTTTTAAGTATATTTTTAAGAATAGATTCTAATTCGCAACCTGATAAGACCGTAGGAGTTCCACCTCCAATGTATATTGATTTTATCAAAATATTTTCTTTCTCATAATTATCTAACTCTAACATCAATGCTTTTATGTATTTAGATTTTAAACTCTCATTTTCGATTACATATGAATTAAAATCACAGTAATTACATTTCTTTATACAAAAAGGGATATGAATATAAATACCTATTTCTTTCATTTAATTTTCAAAACGGCTAGAAATGCATCTTGAGGAATATCCACCCTGCCTATTTTTTTCATCCTCTTTTTTCCTTCTTTTTGTTTTTCGAGTAATTTTCTTTTTCTGGTAATATCACCACCATAACATTTGGCTATTACATTTTTCCTTAATGCTGAAATATTTTCTCTGGCAATTATTTTACTTCCTAAAGATGCTTGAATTACTACTTCAAACATTTGTCTTGGAATAATTTCTTTTAATCTTAGTACAAGTTCTTTACCTTTTAAATAAGCTTTTTCTCTATGCATAACGATAGATAAAGCATCTACAATCTCACCCCCAACTAATATATCTAATTTTATTAAATCTGATTCTCTATAATCTAAATGTTCATAATCCAAAGAAGCGTATCCTCTTGACAAACTTTTAAGTTTATCATAAAAATCAAACACAACTTCACTTAATGGCAATTCATATGTAATCAGGGCACGACTTGAAGTTATATACTGGGTGTTTTTATAAACACCTCTTTTACCTTTACAAAGTTCAATAATAGAACTCATATATTCCGGAGGAGTTATTATAGAAGCTAATATATATGGTTCAAGAATTTTTAGCACACTTCCCTGTTCTGGCATTTTGGCCGGGTTTGATACCTCTATTTCTTCCATGCTTTTCTTAATTATCTTAAATTTAACATTTGGAGATGTAGCAATTAAACTAATCGAATATTCTCTCTCTAATCTCTCTTGCACAATCTCCATATGGAGTAATCCAAGAAAACCACACCTAAACCCAAAACCCAAAGCAATCGAAGACTCGGGTTCAAAAACCAATGAAGCATCGTTTAACTTTAACTTAGATAAATAATCTTTAAGCAAACTATATTCATTTGGATTTATTGGATAGAAACCACAAAAAACCATGGGCTTAATATCCTTATAACTACGAAGAGGTTTATTTAAAGGGTCGGCTGATGCCTCTGTGATGGTATCGCTTACTTTTACATCAGAAACATTTCTAATATTAGCAATTAAATAACCTACCTCACCGGCAGATAGCAGATCAACTTGTTTCATCTCCGGGATAAATACTCCTACCTCAATGACTTCAAAAGTTTTATTTGTCTGCATCATTAAAATCTTTGCTCCCTTTCTTACTTCCCCATCAAATACTCTAAAAAACACTATAACGCCTTTATAAACATCATAAACCAAGTCAAAAATTAATGCCCTTAATGGTGAATTATTAGAACCTCTGGGAGGGAGAATTCTTTTAACAATCATTTCCAAAATTTCCTTTGTGCCAATTCCTTCTTTAGCACTGGCTAATATCGCTTCTTCTGAATTCAAACCTAATTCCTCTATTTGACTTTTTACTTTATCAGGTTCTGCACTTGGCAAGTCAATCTTATTTATAACCGGTATAATTTCCAGACCCACTTCCTGGGCTAAATGAAAATTGGCAATTGTTTGTGCTCCAACGCCCTGGGAAGCATCAATAACCAGCAAGGCACCCTCACATACAAATAAACTCTTAGAAACCTCACAAGAAAAATCAACATGACCTGGAGTGTCTATAAGATTAAATATATAATCCTGACCATTTTCGGATTTAAAATTTAATCGAACAGCTTTGGCTTTAATTGTAATTCCTCTTTCTCTTTCTAACTCCATTTTATCCAAAACTTGTTCTTTCATTAATCTTGGAGAAATTGCATTTGTATACTCTAAGATTCTATCGGCCAGTGTTGATTTTCCATGGTCTACATGAGCAATTATACAAAAATTTCTTATATTATCAATATTAAGTTCCATATACAATTAAAATACCACAATTTTGCAGAAAATGCAAGGTAATATGTAAGTCCATCAATCATTTTTCTCATCATTTTTTCCTCTCTCTTGACAAAATATATAATATAATGTATATGGATAATGTGTAAGAGATGAAACCAAAATAAAAAAGGTAATATGTTAGCTATTCTAAAAATCTTTTTCTTGATCTGGAGTAGTCAAGGGTCTTTAGACCCTGTATTAAACAGCATCTAAAGATGCTTAACTACTTATCAACAACTCGGGGTCAGAGACGACCCCGAGTACCTTTAATATAATATTTTAAATTCCGTCTTTAGAACAGTTTACATATTACTAAAAAAGAATTATTCGGTAGGTATGGAAGCGGTAAAGGCAATCTATCCATCAAAAGAAAACAGTACTTATGTGAGACATTTAACAAGAGTAATAGAATGGTTCAAGTCCAAATTTTATTCCAGTTCTTAAACCTTTTAAAGTCAATTTTACCTAAGAAAGTGTTTAGTAATTTTGTTTACTGTTTCAATAATTGAATCGGCGAAATCATCCAGATTGTCAATGTTTTCTTCGTTTGAATAAATAACTTTAGATGTTTCAACATCAACTATCCGAATACCAAAAACATATTTTTCTTCATACTTGCCAATTTCACCGAAAAGGATTTTTTTAGCATTCAATATTTGACCAACTTTTACAGCATCTTCAGGATTTGTTAACCCCGTTAATTGTAATTTTTGTTCATTTAAAATATTTTTCAAATTATTTCTTTCAATAACATTAAATCTTTTTGATTTAATCAAATAATTTTCAAATGTTTTCGTTAAAGCATCTTTATCAATCACTTCAAGCTCCGACTCAAAAGTTATCACGGCAAGATTTTCTTTTTCTGAATCAGAAACATTTGAAACCAATATGTAACTCTCACCAAATGCTAAATTATTATTTTTTAATTTGAATTCTACCTCATCCTTTTTTAGTAAATCAGATACTTTGATTGGCTCACTATCCTCTAATCCATATTTTTTTGCCTTTACATAAGCATTACGTTCGCTTTCATAAATTGTCATAGTGTTCTCATGTGTGCTATCAGCTTTTAATACCCAGATTGAATATAGAGAATTAGATATATATATCTTGCCATCAGGAGGATTTGTTTTTATATATACTTTATGAATACTACAACCCAATAGCAATAAAACAAATATTGTTACAATTATTGTTTTCATTTAGATTTTATAACTTCTATGCTTTTTGGATCTAAATTTAAACTTGTTGCAATATCAATTGCTATCTTATCTATAAGTTTCTTCTCGTTAACATTCATTGTTGCCTCAGACGAGGTTGTGCTTGAAACCCAACCAGAAGTAGAAGTTTCAACTATTGGATTCATTGTAATCAAATTAGTTTTCTCATTAACACTTATAGAAATCTTCACTCTACGATTTTCAGCCGAACCAAATAATATTTTACCAATAGCCGCACCTGTTTCATTTGTAAGTGATTTCCATTCAGTAGTTATCAGTCCTAATTTCTCATTTGCTGTTGTTATGGTAAAACCTTCATTTTGGAGTATATTTACTGAAGCAGCAACAACATCATCTTTTTTAATGGCTTGCCCATAATTTGTTTTATACACATATCGGTTTATTACACACCCGAACAGAACAAAACAGAATATCAAAACTAAAGCAATATACTTTTTCATCTTACACCCCCTCGTTTTAATTTATTTCTTTTATTTAGTATCCATCATATCAAAATTTTCACACCTACACCTCCCATTGTTTTATTATTAAATGGAAATATTATATTAATTTTTGGAGCAGAAACTATTTGATAAGTTATATTGATAGAAGAATTACAAGGTTTGTTCGGAAAATACCGTTTTATTTTAAAATTGGTAAGACAAAAAATTTTATGTAAGGAAAGAGTATCTTGCTTGCTTAGCAAAAATCGTGCCAATTATTTTAAGCATGTTTTCCCTCTTTTATATTTTTTACTTTTTAAATACAAGGTGTCTGGACATAAATCCTGTCCATTTCTCCATTGGATACTACCTAAAAATGGTTTAACAGAGTTGAACAAACTAACATCTTTTAATTCCTTAAATATCCCTTTGTTTAAATATGGGGTCATATCAAATATCTTAACCTCATCACTGGTAAAAATTAAGGTTAATGTATAGTCAGAATTTGGTTTAACATCTTTAATTCTAGGATTCATAATAAATACTCCCTATTTTAATGGGTCAATTTTAAAAACAGTTTCCCCACCAATAGCAAGTTCCCAATCAGCCATAAGTTCTTCCTTGTGTATTTCAATCCATGCCAGAACCAACTTCATCTTGCTTGATTTAATTTTTCCCTCTAATACTTCACCGCTTGGAATTGAGACGATAGATTCTTGGTCCTGATATTTAACATGAATGTGTGGAGAATGATGTTTACTCTGATCAAAATAGTATATTGAGACAACAATTCCATAGAACATTGCGATTACTGCCACGAGTAAATCTCCTTTATTAGATAAAAAACCTGATAAACTAATTGCTGACAGGTTCAGGAATCAGGTAACTATAATTATTACTCAATATTCTCTGCTGAAGGTAAACTAAATCTAACTATTAAACTTATCCTGTGAGTTTGTCCTACATCTTCTTTAGCCGGAGCAAAAGCATAATTTAACTCGTACTGTGTTCCACTCATCGTAAGTCTAAATCCTGCTCCAACAGTAAAACTTTCTAAATCATAATTAATTTTATATCCACCCCTAACAAATATCATATTATCATAATTGTATTCTAAACCTGTATCTACTTTTATCTTAGAATCTATAGGAAGAACACCATCTAAGGCTACAGTTACGTTATGCTTCTTTTCAAATAGTTCCAACTTATATCCGGCACCAACTTTAAATGTTAATGGTAATGAAACATTTTCCCCAAATAATACTCCTATGTTATTCGCTGTAGCACCTACTGTTAGATTTTTCATGACCTCAGATGTAGCACCTAAATCCAATCCGGCACCTAAGACCGTATCGTCTTCTATTTTATCTCCTATTATTTTTAAGTTAGCACCCAGATTTATTGGAACTTTTTCAATAACAAATTTATGACCATATGAAATTACACCCGAAAATGCAATATAATTGAATGTCCCTGCTGACGTATAATCACTGCCAGTAATATTTTCGGTTGTCTTATCAATTGAACCGCTATTCAAATAAGTGACTCCTACTCCAAATGTTCCAATATTTTTTACGGGCAGAGCATATGCTAAATATTCATAGTTTATTCCCTGCCAGTAAGATAAATGCATTAGTCCTATTTCACTACTCTTAATTAAACATAAACCCGCTGGATTCCAGTAAATTGAATCTACATTATCAGCAATAGCAACTTGTGCTTCGCCCATTCCAGCTGCTCTGGCTCCCATACCTATTCTTAAATAATTAGCTCCCGTACTTCCAGGACCACTCGCGTAAGAAATACTTACAAATACAACCATCATTAAAACAATTATTTTTTTCATTTTACCCCCTTAACCATTAACTCATCTCTCAACCTATTTAATTATAACATAAAACCTTTAAAAAGTCAATACCCGAATAAAAAACAAAAATATGCTTGATAAACAATAAGTTACAAGACATAATTAGTCATATCAATACTACCATTAGTATACTTTTTTTTCTTAAAATCCAACATAAAATCATTAATTATCTGTTGCTTTTCTAATAAGTTCATAAACAAAACACCCAGATTACACTTACCCCAAATTTTTTCCACCCTGACCACGCCACCTTGAACATCTTCAAGAGTAACACCATTTGGCAATTTAAAATTTAAAACAACTATATCATTTAATGATATTTCTTCATCACATAAAATCGCCACTCCGGCAGAACTTACATTATGCAGAATACCTTTTAAAAATGTTCCTTTCTGACCTACAAGATAAATCTCCGCTGGAATCAATGTATAAACCCTATGATGTTTTCTTTTTTCTTCAAGAATCTCATAAAGTTTTTTTAAGGCTATAACCGCTCCTTCTTTTA
This sequence comes from Candidatus Firestoneibacteriota bacterium, assembly GCA_043822305.1. Taxonomy (GTDB): domain Bacteria; phylum Oederibacteriota; class D2-FULL-39-29; order D2-FULL-39-29; family JBDRBU01; genus JBDRBU01. The sequence goes on along the minus strand of JBDRBU010000089.1, from coordinate 4,428 downwards.
CCAGATCATCAGCACACTTCTGACAATAAAACCTTCCAACAAGATTTATCTTGCACTCACCACAAACACCTCTTCCACAAATAGAACAAATAGAATCTATTTCTCTATCAACATGATTAAAACATTTCATAATAGTCTTTCTGCTGCCTCCTCTGCTTCTTCTGAAATTGCAGTTTCTTGTTTTCTTAGTGCTTCTTTTGCAGCTTTCACAATATTAATATCCTTATCATTTAAAAACCTCATTAAAATATGTCTGGTATCTTCTTGTTTAAAATTAGCAAGCCCATATAAAGCAGTAATTTTTATCGAGACAGGTTTATCTTTCTTAAATTTTATTATATTACCACCTTTAGCCACCTCTTGCAAAATACTTATGGTGCTCTTGTTTTTAATTTTACCCAAAGCAATGCAAGTTTCCTCCTGAAGAGAAACATCTATTTTATTTTTTGAAAATAAACTTTGAGGAGAAATAAATGTTAATAGTTTTGGAACCGCTTCTTCACATTTAATCTTACCAGTTAATCTGATGGCTTCTTTAATAACATTTAAATCATAATCATCCAGCCCTTGCCCTAACAAATCTACTGCATTAAGTGGAGAAATTTTAACTATTGCTTTCAATACTTCCCTTCTTATCTCTGGACTGTAATGAGTATACATATTTTTTAATTCTTTAGATATTATATCATGATGTTCAACACTATCTAATACTTCTATTATTTTTTTGGCTTCATCCGATGACAAAGTATCTGTTATAGATGTAACTAATAATTTTACAGCAGATTCTCCCAGATTTTTTATAACAAAGGCTAAAATTCTTCTCAAATGCAAATCTTCAATTTCTTTTAAAGTACTAATTAAATAAAATACTGCATGTTCTTCTAAACTTAATACTACTTTATAAGCATCTTCTTGTTTTCTCTTATCAGAAGAACGTAAATCGCTGATGATTACACTCAATAATCCACTATTCACTAATCTTTGCATCATATCTTCAGCACATTGACTTCGTCCTTCAAAACCTTCTCCTTTTGAGTATTTATGTAATTTAAACATCTGAATAATTCTTAATGATTTTTCATAATTCCCTTCATTTATATTTCTATTTGCTGACTCCTCAAGTAAATCTGCAAGTTCATTATAAACAGTTTTCTCTGTTTCTTTCTCCTCGGTAGATATAAATTTATTTTCCAATCTATCTATTATATTCTTATCATTTAAAGATTGTATTGTTGGATTAAGTTGTTTAAACGAACGAACTGTTTGTAATCTAATCTCGATTTTAAAATCATCAAGGTTTTCAGCCATCTTATCTACTACCTCACCCGCCAAATCTACCCTGTTAATACCATTTAACTCCTTTAGCATTCTTTGCAGATCTTTCCTCTTATCCTCATGGACAAGTTCTTGACTGCTACCTTTTACTACATTACGTGCTTCTTCAGTAAGTGATTCTACTTTATTAATTTTTATTTCTTGTATCTTTGGCGAACTTTTCTCATCTTTTTCTTCTTTTACCTGGGAAGAAGACTCTAACTTCGCACCTTTATCCTCTTCTTTTTTAAATTCTCCTTCTTCACCAACGGCTACATAAACCTTTTTATTAATTTCAAGATGCGTAAATCCTTTTTCTTTTAAAATTTTTTCTAAATCTTCCTTCTTTTCTTTTTTCTTTACACTTATGTTTTCAAGAAGAGTGAAAATTTCCTCCTGGGTTATACCCTTTAAAAATGTTATACTTTTTAAATTATTAGAAATCATATTTTCTACAAAGGCAGAAGAACCTTTATCTATATCCTTTATAACCTCACCATTTACTAAAATAGTCCTATCTGATTCACCAATCACTAACTTATCATTTAAAGAAAAACTTTTATTAAAATATTCCGATAAAGTCAGATGAAGTTGAAGAATACCATCTTTTACAATTTGACTTTGTGGCGAGTAAAGACTAAGATTACTAATAACTATTCTTAATCCTCTTGAAATTTGATTTATTATTTTGCGTTCTTCAATATTTGTCAACATTTTTTTTAACTCCTATTTATCACTTACCAAAATGGTGGGCGGTACTGGACTTGAACCAGTGGCCCTCAGCTTGTCGAGCTGATACTCTAACCAACTGAGCTAACCGCCCGCAAGTAAATTGTAACATTTATATAAGATTTTGTAAAGTGTAATTTTTCATATTTAATTTTTCTTTATGTTTAGCTAAGGCAGGTGTTAGGCTTACTGTTTTAAATCTAAATCAAGCACTGCTATTGGTATTGATTCTTCTTTAGGATATTTTTCAATAGTTTTATCTGAAACAGTTTGAACGAGTTTTTGAATTGAACTTATCAAATCTTTCTCTGTATCACACTTCTCCATTTCTGCAGATACTATTTCAGAGCTTTCAACATTGACAATCCTTATATTTATTACAAATTCCTTAGATATCTTAGAGATACTACTAAGAACTACAAATTTTACATTTAATATCTTGCCTATTTCTACAGCACATTCTTTTGTAGTGCATCCAGTTAATTGAAATTTCTGCTCTTTCAATATCTCTTTCATCTTGCTTCTCTCTAAGATAGTAAACTTATTGGTTTGAAAGAAAGAAGTCGTTAAAGTATCAGATAATCCTTGCTCAATATTATCATCAGTAAATAGAGGTTCATAAGGATAATCTTGATTCATAATTTCTTTGCCTAACTTATCATATTTTTTGGAATTTATTTTAACACCTTTTTTATAAGTATCTATTATTCTTATTTCTCCATTTTCATCATATGCTTTTGCTAAACCATTTAATTTACCATCTTTATAATTCTTTTCTGCCTTAAGATTTCCATCTTCACCATAAAATTTTCCTAACCCATCTTCTTTACCATCTTTAAAATTTCCTTCTGTCTTAAAGTTTCCATTTTCATAATATACTTTAAATAAACCATTTTTTTTATCATCTTTATAATTTGTTTCTATCCAAAGTTTCCCACTTTCATAATATGATTTACTTAAACCTTCTAGTTTATCATTCATTTTTGTTATGACAGCTTTCAATTTATTATTATCATAATAAATATAACATGTATCTATAAAATCCGTGGTTTTATATAGGAATAAATTATTCTGATTAAACTCAGATGTTGATTCCAATCTTCCATTCTCGTCATAATAATAGCTTATATGTTTTCTAGCAAAACCCTTATATGACTCCACACCGGTAATTTTACCGCTTATATTATAACTTTTATGAACAGTATTACCTTCGATATCTTCAATAGATTCGCCTTGTAATTCTCCTGTTTCATAATATTCTGTGGATTTTACATTGTCATCATTTCTATATACAATTTCCTCCTTTATTTTACCATTTTCATAGTATTCTTTTGAAATTCCATTTAGTTTGTCATTTTTATAATATTGTTCATATTTTATATTCCAGTTTTTATAGTATTCTTTAACTAACCCATCTGGTATTTTCCCTGTCTTTTTATCTAATTGAACTCCTAATAAGGTTTTTTCATCTAAACCATATACTTGTTTCCATATTTCCTTTGCAATCTCTTTTCCTTCACTATAATAAATTATTTCTTTTGGTTGTTCATTAGGATATTTTTGTGTTATTTTTCTGGTTGCCTCAGAATAAGCAACACTTGAAATTAGAGATAAAAATAATATTGTTAGAATTACTTTTTTCATCTTTTTCTCCTCATTTTAAATTTTCATTATAGAGAAGGTTAATTATAAAAAAAATTAACTCGCCTCCATCATCGTGTTAGGTTTTTATATCTTAACCCTGTTAAGAGTCAAGACAGATGAAGACGGGCTTTTTTAACCCGCTTCATACACTTACCTTGAACCGGAATTTTACTTAAAAGCGTATTTATTCTATTTTATGTGTCTCAAAAATCGCTCCAGAATCAATTCTGGTGCATTATTTTTCTTTTTAAGATACTTACCTACTCACTTGTTTTACAATTATTACAAGTTATACAAGTATTGTAAGTAAAGTTATTTTAAACTTATTTTTTCGTCTGTTTCCTTTTCAACCTCTTTCAACTTGTTATATCCCGAACCCATATTTACCAATGAAATTACCACACAAGCAAGGCCTATCGAACAAAAAACAATAGGAACAGTATAGTCTGCGCTTTTTGTAGAATAAGAAGGACCAATTATACCTCCTAAAATAACACAACCACATCCTGCCAGTGTGTAATTTACAAAGATAATTATATCAAAAAGTATGCTTTATTTACAATAATAAATATGTTAAAATAAGATAGTATGATAATATTATCGACAAAGAAAAATTTCATCGGTAAAATCCTGAATATGGTAAGATTAACGGTCTTGCCATTCTTCAAGAGAAACAGAACTCCTGATGGAAAATTTCTGTATGTTCAAATGGATGTTGATGTGTATCATAATAAAGGGGAA
>JBDRBU010000088.1:0-2519 GCA_043822305.1 Candidatus Firestoneibacteriota bacterium | reverse complement strand
CCAATAAAATTAATTGTGGCCTTTCTTCCTGGGCTAATTCCAAACCTTCATTTCCATTAAAAGCACAAAAAACCTGATAACCATTAGCCTCTAGACTCTTCTTTAATCCATTTACAAAATCAACCTCATCATCAATCACTAAAATCTTCTTCATGCTCTCCCCCTGATTCAAATCTTCTGGATATTATTACTCTCCTTGCATCAAAATAGTTTCTCCAGTTATTTTATCCACCCGAACACTAAAATGCGAAGGGTGACCTGCCGGTATTAGTATATTACCACCTAATGGAGCTTTATATTGGTAAAGTACACTATAACATTCTTGTCCATTAGTACTTATCTCGTGTAACTTCTTTTTATAATATTTAAATTCGTATTTAAAACCTCTTTGTTTAGCATCTCTTTTATTAACTTTTCCTATCTCTTCTTTGGCAATTTTATCAGCAATCTCTAATGCCTGTTCTTTAGAAATAAATCTATTTTCTGCATCTAGTTGTTGTGTTTTTTTAGAGAGAATATTTAAAGCTTGTTTTTGTGAAATTCCCTCGTGGGATAAAAGGTGAATATGTGCATCTCCATATCTATCAACGATTGTAACTAATATATCGCCATCTTTGACTTCATAAGAAATCTCGCCGTCTTGAATCTTTTCTAGCGTAGACAAATCTAATGGGAAATAAGCATATACTGGGAAAATAAGAAAGGATAGAATTAAAATTGGTATGAGCGGATATCTCATAAGACCAAACTTTTGTGGCATAATTAATGATACTCCTGCAGGGTTATTTGGTCAATGGGAATTGAGGGGAAAAATTTTAATTAACGAAACACAAATGAAGCAATTATTAAATAACAAATAAACATTTCTAATCCAATTGCATATATAATTCTAGTCACAGTTTCCACCTTGGGCGTTGCTTTTACCTCAGATTCGAATCCTAATGCCTTGAGATATCGCTGCAATGTTTTTGCTACCGTATTATTATCGCAAAATGGCGACTTGCCAGTAATAATGCTATAAGTAGATATAAAGATTCCGATAATCGAAATTCCTGCTATCAAAAGGCTTATTAAACGAACAAACTCCATCTTCCCCTCCTTGTTAAATAGATTATAGCATAAAAAGTAACTTTCTAGCAAATAAAATTACTAGAGGTTATTTGGTCAAGAAAAAAGGGCTGAACATTTTAAGTCCAGCCCCAAAAAAGATTTTTAGAATTATTTTACGGGCACTTCTTCTGTAAAGGTTGTTACTATCCCGAAATAAACATAATCCTTATCCAGGACAACATAACCTTTGTTACCGCTCCAAATATTTCTTTCCACAATCCTGGTTTTAGGTTTTTCCACGATGGGTTCTAAGGCTAGTATTGCTTCTTCGGGTTCACTATAAGCTTCTGCTGTAATTTTTTCTGGTAATGGATATGGCACATAAGCTATTACTTGGCCAGGGATAGATATAGAAACCATTTTGGGATTACGCATAGACCCAAAGAATATTATCATCCCCACAGCCATTAAAGCAATTATTAATAATAACCAACGCCTATTTCTCTTCTCCATAAAATACCTCCTTTTTTATCATTGTATTCTCCAGGAATTATTAACACTCCTTTTAAAATATTTTTAAACACTATAGATAAAAAACCACGAAACTTTCCGTGGCTTACTAGATTTGGATAATTTTACAAATAAAGGCAAGCATTAACGCTACGTTGTGATGAATTTATTATACCTCGGCAGGGCTATTTAGTCAATGGGAAATGGGGTAGTTATTCTTTTGCCTTATGAACATAAATTAAAGAACAAACCAAAACTAATAAGTATATACCGCAGAGCCACATTGATATTGGAAATGCCAATTTACCCAAAAGTGGCTTATTACAAATATGATGTCCATTGATACCAAGAAGCACCTCAAAAAAGTTATACCTCCCTCCTGGTCGGTCACCACAATCTCCAAAGCTAAATAAGATTGCTAATACTTGGCTTATAAATACTGGTATCAATGCTTTTTTGTTGAATACAAAATACTTTTTCTTATGACGAACAAGAAGGCTAACTAAAAAAACAAACAATATAACTGAACAAACAAATATTCCGCCAAACGTAAAAAAGAAAAGCCTGGTCCAACCACTAGAAGTCAAATAGAATCCAAAGAAAGACACAATGCAATAAATATAAAAACACAAAAAGAACCACCACTTATTTATCTTCACAATAGTCTGTTTATTAGTTGAATAGTTATTATTTGTTACTGTTATTTTTTTCAACGACCATTCACTACCTTCCATTTTACTGCCTTCTCTCTTTGCTTTTGAAATAATTGTTCTAACTGGTATAAGGCATAATAAACCAAAAACTAACAATATTTCTCCTATATACTTGTAAGAACCTTCCAAAACTAAGAGTGCTCCTGCTAATATAATTACATAAATAATCCAAAGATTCCTAAAAGTGTAAATAACTTCATTATCCGTTTCTGTCTTTTGGTAAAGTAAATTCATCATCCTCTCCTT
>JBDRBU010000087.1:0-47749 GCA_043822305.1 Candidatus Firestoneibacteriota bacterium | reverse complement strand
ACATAATAAGTTGGTCACGATTTGGTATTCTAAATTGTGCCATTTATTTTTCCCTCCTGATTTTTAATAAATTATATTTTAATATACCAAATTTTAGTCTTATTATCAAGACAGTATTTTGACTATTTCAACAGCCTGATTATATGGCGGATCAATGTATATCATTTTGATTTTGCCGTAATAGGATTTTTGAAGGACTTTCAGAACTTCAAGATTCTCACCTTCTATAAATACATTCTGCGTCTTTTCAAAATCTATGGATTCTTGTGGTGTCGGGGCAAGTGTTGCCGTTGTAGAGGTTTGCAGAACTTTAAAAGATTCAGACTTTCCAGCCCAGTTTAAGACATACCGTTCATCCTGAATGTTTATATCTTCACCTAATGTGAGTTTGAGTTTCTCAACATCTACCTTTTCTTCTGTAAACACCTCAGGGAAATACTGTTTCAATTTATTTAACTTTTTTTGTTTAATATTCTCCGAACTTCCATCCATTTTAATCTCCTTTTACAAATTAATTGTATCATTATTACTGCTTTTTTTAAAGAAAAATACAATCAGGGTGCTGAAAAACTCTAATTACATTGACACAAAAAATGACTCTGACCCCTTTTTAGTAATTACAACATGCTACAAAATGTGCTGGGTTTACTTCTATTAAATCAAGTTGTTTTTCTTTGCATTTATCAAATTTTTTATAACATCTACTGTAAAAATAACAACCAGTGGGGAGTTGTGTTGGAGATGGGATTTCGCCTTTTAAAATAATTCTTTTTTTCTCATAACCAGGAACAGCAGAAATTAGTGCTTGTGTATATGGATGCAAAGAACTCTCACATATAGAATCTACATTTCCTAATTCAACTATCTTACCCAGATACATCACGGCAATTCTATCACTTATGTTTCTTATTACTCTTAAGTCATGCGATATAAACAAATATGTTAATTTAAATTCTTCTTTTAAATCTTTTAAGAGATTTATTATCTGAGATTGTATAGAAACATCTAAAGAAGAAACAGGTTCATCACAAACAACAAACTTCGGATTTGAAATTAATGCTCTGGCTATACAAATTCTTTGCCTCTGCCCACCTGAAAATTCATGAGGATATTTATAATATGAATCCTTAGAAAGTCCAACAATTTCTAATATGTGTTTTACTTTTTGTTCTATATTGTCCTGCTTATATATTTTCAAAATTTCCCCTACAGCATTTCCAACTCTTATTCTAGGATTTAATGAAGCAAAAGGATCCTGAAATATTATTTGCATATTAAATCTTAATAATCTTAATTCTTTATGATGTAGATGAGATATTTTTTCATGACCAAACCACACTTCTCCTTTATCCAATGGAATTAAATTTATTATCATTTTCCCTATTGTGCTTTTTCCACATCCGCTTTCTCCAACTAATCCTAATGTCTCACCCTGTTTTATATCAAAACTTACTCCATTTACAGCATAAACTAATCTTTTATCCTCAAAAACACCTTTTGTAATTTTAAAACTTTTATAAATATTATTAACTCTTATTAGACTATTATTTTCCATATTTAAAACACCATGCCGAATGTTCACCTGAAGTTTTTGTTTCTATTGGCTCTTTAACCTTGCATATATCCATTACATTTGGACATCTTGGATTAAATCTACAACCATCTGGAAACTCCAGTGGATTAGGAATACTCCCTTTAATAGTATAAAGTCTCTTCTCAACCCTATTAATGTCTGGAACTGACTTTAAAAGCCCTATTGTATATGGATGTAAAGGATTTTTAAATATATCTTCTTTCGTCCCATTCTCCATTATCTTGCCAGCATACATTATGGCTACTTTATCAGAAACTTCTCTGACAATACCCAAATCATGGGTGATAAGCAATACGCTTAATTTAAGTTTTGATTGAACATCTGAAATCAGTTCTAATATCTGTGCTTGAATTGTAACATCTAAAGCCGTTGTTGGTTCATCGGCTATAAGTAATTTTGGATTAGAAACAAGGGCCATAGCGATCATAACCCTTTGTCTCATGCCTCCGCTTAACTCATGAGGATATGATTTAAGGATTCTATCTACATCAGGAATTCCAACCAAATCCAAAGATTCCTTAACTTTATTTAATATTTCATTACCTTTTAATTTTAAATGCAATTTTACTACCTCTTTTATTTGATATCCAATAGAAAATACCGGATTAAGAGAGCTGAATGGCTCTTGAAAAATCATTGAGACCTTTCCGCCTCTTATTTCTCTCATCTTTTCTTCATCAAGACTAAACAAATTTTCGCAGACTTCTCCATTTTTTTGGAAAAATATTTCTCCTTTTACTATCTTGCCAGGGGCTGGAACTAATCGTATGATAGATAATGCCGTAAGCGTCTTACCCGAACCAGATTCACCGACTAAACTTAATGTTTCAGAAGAATTAATTTTTAAGTTAATCCCGTCTACTGCTTTAACTACTCCACCTAAAGTATAAAAATATGTATGTAAGTTTTTTATCTCTAATAAATTCATTATTCTATTAACCTCGGATCTAAGGCGTCTCTTAATCCTTCTCCAAGCAAATTGTATGAGAGGACTGTAATAAATATTGAAAGTCCCGGGAAAGCAGTTAACCACCATGCAGATTCAATATAATCTTTTCCAGAAGTTAAAATGTTTCCCCAACTTGGGGTTGGCGGTTGTACCCCGAGTCCCAGAAAACTTAATCCAGACTCAAGGAGTATAGCCCCGGCAACTCCAAATATTACTGATACAAATACAGGAGATAATGCATTTGGTAAAATATGCTTAAAAATAATTCTAAAATGACCTGCACCACCTGCCTTTGCGGCTAATACATATTCTCTGCTTTTTAAACTTAAAAATTCTGCCCTGACTAATCTCGATAAATCTGTCCAACCAGTAAGTCCTATAACTAACATAACATTAAAAATACTTGGGCCTAAAAATACTATAAGCATTAATATTAAAAATAATGTCGGGATGCTAAGCATTATATCCACAAATCGCATAAGCAGATTATCAATAATCCCACCAAAATATCCGGAAATTGAACCAATTATTATTCCAATAGTAGTAGCCATAAAAACAGCAAGCAGTCCTACTGATAAAGAAATCCTGCTTCCATAAAGCATGCGAGAAAAAACATCTCTACCTAATTCATCCGTTCCACAAAAATGCTTTAAAGAAGGTGTTTGTAATCTTTCTACTAATCTCTGCTCAGTAGGACTATAAGGAGAAATTATTGGTGCAATTATTGCCACAATCCCTAATAAAGCAATAACTATCAATCCAAATATTGCAAATTTATTCTTCCTTAATCTTGCCCATATTATTTCCCTTATTTTAAAACTTCTTTCTTTCATTTTTTTCTCTCTATTGTCTTCTATCGTAATTTTCGTAAAACATTAAATATTCATTTGTGATTTTTGTCGAATTTCATTAAGCATTATTAGAAATTCGCTAAGTGTTTTTGCTGGCATTCTTGAATAAGAAGCAGATAATTTTATGTAATCATCATATTTTACTTTCAGAAATTCCCATTTAACACCAGTAATTTCTGTAACATCCTTACACCATTCCATAGATGCATCGTCCTTATTTTTAACATCTTCGTCTTCCTTCCCTTTAGTTTCTATTAACCACATTTTTGTTTCTTTTGATCTTACTTCTTGCTCTGCAACAAAATCAGGATAATATAAGGCTATAGCGCCTTTTTTGTTTGTATAAGGTAAAGAAAATTTAGTATAGCTTTCAGCAAGTTTGGCAAATTTATTGATATCTTTTGCATTATCTAAAAAAGTAGCAAAATGTCGTTCTAAATTATTAAAACAAGGGGTAACATTAAAAATTGTTTTTTCTAATTCTACCCAGTCACGTCTCCAGTAAAAACCTTCTATTTCAATCAAATGTAATGGATCCTGGCTTTTCTTTGCAACTAATTTTAAAATACTTTTCTTACCAATCGCTTTTGAAAGAGTAGTAATGATTTCAGTAGTATTTTCTGATTTTGTTAATTGCCTTCTTATTTTTTCATTATTAATATCCACATCGAAACCAAAGAAAATACTCTGCACATATTTTTTTACAATTGGATAAAAAAGAGAGAACATACTGTCTATTCTTACTTCCTTACTAATACGATTTGTTAGATGACTTATTATTTCATTTGCTTCGGGTAAACCTGTACTAATCTGTATATTTCTTTGTCCTAATACAACTTGCGTAACTGTTTCTACAAGTCTTATACTATTTCTTTCTTTTTCATCAAAATTTATATTTCTTGGATTTTTTGGTAAACCTTCTAATACAGAATTATCTAAACCCTTATAATCTCTGCCATATTTTGGATTTAGTATTGGTATTTCAATATCATATTTAGATTTTAACTTAGCTGGATATATATGAATACCTAAAGGTGGTGGTGTCCTAGTAATCCCAACTCCTACTCCTTCCACTTCTAATTCCTTTACGAAACTTTCAAATCCATTAGTTCCAATTATTTCAACTATTTGCACATAATCCGGGCCAATATTTTTCATTAATCTTAGCCCTCTGCCAATAGCTTGTTCAGGAAGTATTTTTGCTTTTGAAGTAAACGGTCTTAATCCTAAAATGACTGAGACACTTTTTACATCCCAACCTTCTCTTAACATCATAACACTAACAATAACCTTGATTTTATTATTCGGTAAATCAATAGACCTTGCTGCTTCTCTAGCTTTTTCCAAATCATCTTTTTTAATATCTCCTCTTTTATCAGTATGTATCAGCAAAACATCATCTTTTCCTCTAAACTCATCTTTCTTTTTCAAGGATTCATAAATATCATCTGCATCTTTTGTGTTTTCTGCCATAATAAAAAGGACAGGTTTTGATCCTACTTTTTTATATTCACGGTAGTGTTCTGTCCATCTATCTATTGCAACATTTATCCATTCTGCATAAGCAACACTTGCTCTGGAATATTTTTCAGGATCTGATTTATCAGTTTGATGGACTATAAGCGGAGATTTTACTATTCTATCTTCTATTGCTTGTGCTAAAGGGTAATCACAAATAATCCATGAAAAAAATGTTCCATTTTGATCTTTCGGTGTTGCCGAAAAGTCAAGATGCAATGACAATTTACTATTATGTTTTTTCTTTAAGTTTTTATGTAAATTCAGAATAACCTTATACCATTCCAAATCAGTATCATGAACATGGTGAGCTTCGTCATTAATAATTAATAAATCCTTATGATTTTTTATTCTGCTTAAAATGTCCTGTTCTAAGGTGTCAATAGAATCACTTGGTTTACGTCCCATCAATTTTTCTACAGGATTTTCAATTTCATCTTCACTAGTCCTACTCTCATATAATTGCTGAATGTTTGTTAAATATATTGTCCCATCAGTTGATGTTTTTCTTGATTCGCCCCTCATTATTGCAGTCATTTGCCATTCATGTTCAAATTCATTTGGAATTAAATCCCATTTTCTAAATACTTCGCAATTTTCAAAATCTTCTCTTAATCTTTCGAAAACAATTATATTCGGAGCCATAATTAATATAGTTTTGCTTAAGGAAGAATCTCTTTCATATTTTTTATGATAATATGACCATACTATAGCCATAGCCATTACTAGTGTTTTACCGGATCCTGTTGCCATTTTTATTGCATATCTACAATGATCGGGTTGTGGTATTTCTTGTTGTGCGACTTGATTTGTTTCCGGAACTACTCTTGATAATATTCTTTTCTCTCTTATATCTTCCTGCACTTTTTTCCTCTCGGCAAATAGGTCGTCACTATACAATTTGGGATCCATATATTTAAAAACAAGTTCAGCAACATCTCGAAGACTTAATACTTCATACAAATAAATTATAGTTTCAATCGCCTCTCTTTGTGTAAAATAATATTGAAATTCTTCACCACTTTCGAATTGATGAATTTCATCAAACCACCATTCAAGTAGTTTTAAAGATGTGTCTGATATTCCGACAGGATTTTTATAACCGCTATCTCTCCATTTATCAACTTCTTGCCTTATTTGATTAGGTAAAAGAGTTCTGCTAGGCCTTCGATAATTTTCTACTTTATATCCGCCCTTCCCGTCCTTTACCAAATGTTTTTTTGGCGGAGCATATGCATTTCTATCTGAAATTTCCGGCAATTTTTGTTCAAGTTCAATTATTGGTTTTTGTGAACGCACTTTCTTAGGCATTAAGCACTTACCTCCAAAACCCTGGTTGTATCATTTCCAAAAATATCAATGACTTTTATCATTATTAGATGTTTACCTCTTTTATCGTATTTATGGGTATCTGACTTAATATCTAATTTTCTTTCTCTTTTTGTCCTATATGATTGCCACATATTGTGGAATGTATCTTCATTCCAATCCCAATCAACAGACCAATAATCAATATAATCCGACCACTTCTTTATTTTTTCTCTTACTTCTTGTGGAACTAAATCCATATTCGGAATTGCAAAATCCTTCAATTCAATATATATACTTCCTTCTTTGTTTTTTTCAGCTTTTACTTCTAAGTATGCAAGTTCATAAAAAGTTATTTCACCTTTTTCAACAGCCCTTGAATCCATAACATCTCTCGGGATACTAAACAATCTAAGATTTATGCCGTTTGACTTTGCTGCCTTTTCCACAACATCATGCAATCCCATTTCCCATTCCCAACCAAGAATATCTAGTGAATCTTGTTTTGCCTTCTTTGTTTCATTTATCGCATCTTGAATTTCTGACAATGTCACCGGCACATCTATTGCGCCTACATGAACTAATCTTTTCCCTTTTTTACCATGAATATGCATCATACCTGTCAATGGGTCAGCATTATATAACTTAATAATAAACTGTAAATATTCATAAAGTGGAGTCTGTTCTTCTGTTTTTTTCTTAAAAGTTATACCTTGCCAATACTGTCTCTCGTATTTACCTAGATTCTGGACAATAAATGGTTTGCAATTTTCTATTTCTAACATTCTTTTCCTTGTGGTATGTATGGAAAAACGACCAATATCGCATGTTATCCATCTTCTACTTAATTTTTCAGCAACAGCAGCCGTTGTACCAGAACCACAAAAGAAGTCGGCTACTAACTGTCCTGGATTTGAAGATATTTTAATAACCCTTTCTAATACTTCTTCAGCATTTTCAGTTGGATACGGAGTTGAAAATGAATATCCTGGGATATCTGTCCAATTTGAATCTATCAGCTGTTCATCCTTTTCATCTATCCAATACGCCGGGGTACCTGTTTTTGGATTAAGTCTGATTCTTTTTTCTTTAATCATTTCATTAATTTTTTCCTGATTAAATGTCCAGTGTCTACCAGAAGGTGGTTCCATTTTTTTCCCAAAAAACACTCTTACCTCACCTTGTCCTTGGGAATCCATAGCATGCCAATAACCTTCCTCTTTTTTAATTTTTATTTTTAAATGATTTATAATATAATCACCAAAAGAATAGAAAAATAACGAATCTGTTGCAGCATTTATTTTTCTAACATTTGTATCGCTTTTTTTTATTCTATTTAAAACTATCTCGTTTCTAAAATTGTCTTTACCAAATATCTCATCAGCAATAATTTTAACATAGTGACCAAAATGCCAATCATATCTTATATATAAACTACCATTCGGAGATAATAAATCTCTAATTATTAATAACCTTTCGTATATCCACTGAAAAAATCCTTCTTGATTTTTATTCCAAGTATTTCTATATGCATAATCCTCAAGAGCTGATGGCTCCTTTAATAATTTTTCATCACCGCCTATTGGGATTTTTATTGTTTGATCAGCACCAGAATAGAATGGTGGGTCTATATAAACTAAATCTATCTTGCCAGCAAAGTCATCCAATAAAGAAGCCATTACATATTTATTATCTCCCCAAATTAATCGGTTATACCAACTTTTATCCTGTTCAGATTTAAACATACTTGAGCCAATCTTTTTTTCCTGCTCGCGGGTCGCTCTGCTTTCGTTTATTGTTTCAATAGTTTGGAAAGGTAATTTAATTCTTTCAACTTCTGTCTTTTTGTTTTTCCAGTAAAGACCTGTTTGTAAATCATTTTCTTTATTATCAGGCATATTAGAACCCCCTTTTAATCAAAAAAACCATTCTTTCTATAACTATAATACCCATTATCCGATAATATAACATGTTCTTGTAAATTTATTTTTACTATTTTTAAAGCCTCCATGACATTTTTTGTTATTTGATCATCATTCTCTGAAGGTTCATTTAACCCCCCAGGATGATTATGAGCTAAAATAACACTAGCTGCAGAATTTTTTAATGCACCTTCAACAATTTTCCTAGGAAAAGCAACTGCTTCTGTAACAGTGCCTTCTCCCAAAGTTTCTGCCTTTAATAGCTCGTTTTTACTATTTAAGTAAAAACATTCAAGAATTTCGTTCTTTTTATTCCCAATTGTTGCTTTTAAATACTTAACCAAATCATCAATATTTAAAAATTGTATTTCATTATTTTTCGTTTTTTCTTTGTAATAATATTCCACGACAGACTGAAGCGACTTAAAAAACTCAGCAGAAATATCTTTTATACCTTCTACTTGTTTCAATTCTTTAATATCGGCTTTAAGTATTCCATGAAAATTTTTAAATTTACACAAAAGATCTTTTGCTATAGATTTAGTATCCTCTCTTGGTCTTACATAGAACAGTAAATATTCAATAACTTCATGTTCAGAAAACCCTTCAAAACCTGTTTTTAGATATCTTTCCCGCAATCTTTTTCTATGTCCAGTACAAGAAGTATTTAATTTTTCTTTGGGCATATTTTATTCCAGTCACAAGTAATACATGTGTGTTTGCTTTTTGGATTTCTTCCAAATCTTCTGTTAGTTATACCTTTTACAGAATCCTTAACTGTATTCATTGCAAGATCTAATTGAGTTGACGTAACCAATATTTCTACCCTTTGTTGTTTATCATCATCCAAATAATGGACATATGCTTTATGAACATCAAGATTTAACACTTCACGCCCTGCAAAAGTATAAAGCTGCACTTGCAATCCAAGTTCTTCTGTCAATTTCTTTTGTCCTGTTTTAAAATCAATTATCTCAAGAATATCACTTTTCTCTTCTTTACGTTTTAACAGATCAATTGTTCCATTTATTAAAGCATTATCTACTGCCATCTCAAAAGGTCTTTCTGATCTTACAGAAAGGCTTAAATCCTGTTCCCACATTTTCATGTACTTTTTAACACATTTTGATGCACTTTTTTTAAGTTTTTTCTGTTGAGATTCTGCAGCATATCTCAAGTAGAAATGATCATCAATAACATTGAGGATTTGTTTTTCATTAGGTGTTTTCCCTGTTTTTTGAACATGATTATGTAATAAATTAAGAATATTGTGAATTTGCCTACCATATCCCAATGCCTGCACTAAAACTGGATTAAAGTTGTAAATGTAACGTAGTTTGTAATCATATTCACACCTGATATAATCACTTAATTCAGAATAATTTGTGGGGAATATCGCATTCTCAACAGAAAGCTCGGGTTTAATCTTTTCCTTCTTTGTCGGATCTGGTGCAGGTTTACATAAACAGTATTTTGGATTTATCTCGTCAAAAAAACATGATGTATTACAAAAAGTATTTTTTTTGCCTTTATGTCTTAATGAAGAAACAAATAAATATTTTTTTGCTCTTGTAATACCGACATAGAATAATCTACGTTCATCTTCAAGTGTTCCAATATATCTTTTAAAATCAAACTTTTTAGGATTTAAGAACCCTGTAGAAATATCTCTTGGTTCTTTATCTATGCATTTAGGCATAAATACAACTGGAAATCCAAGACCTTTTGTTGAATGAAGCGTAATTATTTGCACAGCATTTACAGAGTATGTAGGGTCTTCTCCGGATCCTGCGTCATAAGAACCTTCTGCATAGTTTTTAATAAACCAACAAAAACCTTCTATATCTCTATATGTACAATAGGTTCTGGTAGCTTCATAATCAGAAATTGCCTGACTTAGTCTACCAAGATTATACATCTCCAATTCAAAATCTGGATTATGATAAGATTCCTCATTAATACCAAGTAAATCAAGAATATTAAGATACAACCCTTGTAAAAACAATCTTTTTGTTTTTTTTATTTCTTTTTTTAATTCTTGAAAATTATTTATAAATTTCTTTTTACTAATATTTTTAAAAACTTTTATGGCAAAATCAGCGAGATCTTCAATTATTGGTGGAACCCAATTATTTTTAACCTTATTAATACTAAAATCACTTAAATATGCCAATATTTGATATATAACTTTCACTTCTATTGAATCAAAAAGTCCGCCTATTCCCGAAACTGCATATTTAATATCCTTATTATCCAAAATCTCAAGATATGGTTTAGCATCATACGCAACAGACCTAAAAAATATTGCAAAATCAGCATAAGTCAATCCTCTTTTCTTTCCGCTATTATCAACATATTCAGTTCCAATCAATTCCTTTATTTTATTTGCTATAAATATTGCTTCTTCTTCTTGATTATCAAACTCAACTTTGTAAATATCCCCTATTCCTGATATTTTACCAGAGAATTTCATTGATTTTGGTAGTCTTTTCTTATTATGTTGAATTAACTCATTTGCAAGTTCAACAATTTTATCTGTAGATCTAAAGTTAATAGGTAGTGGATAAATGTGAACATTTTTATAGCGGTTTTTGAACTTTAAAATATTGTTTATATCGGCGCCCCGCCATTGATATATGGATTGATCATCATCTCCAACTACACATAAATTTCCATTATCTCCGGATAATAATTTAATTATTTTTTCTTGTATGGGATTGATATCCTGATACTCGTCAACAGTAATATATTTATATTTTTCTCTTATTTTTTTTAACAGGTTTTCGTCTTGCTGTAACGCTTTAACAGTTAAATCCATTATTCCGCTGAAATCTAAGAACTTTTTTTCATTAAGTCTTTGCTGATAAATATCACACGCTTCAATAAAATATTCACAATCACTAACATCTTTTACATCAATCATTTCTTCTCTAACTTTATCATATCCATCTATAAAATTGTTAATAGCCCAAGATTCTTCAGTTTTGGCAAAGAATTTTTTCTTACCTTTACCTTTCAACCAGTTTTTTAATAGATATAATTTCAAATCATTCCTTATTGAACTTATAAAAGCATATCTTTTTCCTTCATCTAGAACATCATATCCTCGAAATCCTGAAATATATTCTTTAAGTAGATTGAAACAAAACCCGTGTATTGTACCAACATAAATATCGCCAATATCTGATGGTTTTCCGTTTATTTCAAGGATCTTTTGCCTTATTCTCAACTTCAATTCAGTAGCAGCTTTTTCAGTAAATGTAAACGCAACAATATTTTCTGGTTTTGCAATTTTTTCTGAAATCATATAGGCAATTCTTGTAGAAACAAACTCGGTTTTTCCAGAACCAGCACAAGCAATAATTTGAAGATTCCCTTGAGATAACCTTGGATTAGATTTAAATAACTCTATTAGTTTATTTTCTTTCATTAATATCAATTCCTTATAATTAACAAATTCCTGTTAATGTTGTAACTGGTATCCGCAGTCTTCAGCCTACGATTGTTGAACCATACACATCGCAACCTAAAGCAACCTAAAGATTGCAACTACATCTTTTTCTTTCTTTTTTTATTCACTTCCCTCATTTTCATTTCTTTTACTTTTTTCACTTTCTCCCCTTTTTTTACTTCTTTCCCTAGTATCTAATCCGTGGATCAACCAGCGCATAACTTATATCGGCAATTAAATTCCCTACCAAAGTAAGTAATGCTCCTATAGTAACTACTCCCATAATTACCGGATAATCGAAACTCATGGCTGAATCATAACCTAATCTTCCCATACCAGGCCAGGCAAATATAGTTTCAAAAATAAATCCTCCACCAATAAGTCCTGGTAATGACAATCCTAAAATTGTTATGATTGGAAGTAAGGCATTTTTTAAAACATGTTTAAATATAACTTCATTCTCTGAAAGCCCCTTGGCTCTTGCCGTTCTAATATAATCCAATCTTATCACTTCCAACATACTTGACCGGGTATACCTTGATATTGAGGCAAGACCTCCAAAGGCACTAACAAAAACAGGTAGTATTAAATGTATAATTCTATCCCACAAATTCAGTAAAAATGGAAAATTATCCGCATTAGTAGATCTCATTCCTGAAATAGGGAGAATATGTAAATAAACTCCAAAGAAAAGCATAAGAAGTAAGGCTAACCAAAAAGTTGGGATAGAAAAACCAACAAAACTTATGGTGGTAAATGTTTTATCATAAAAAGAATTCTGTTTAACCGCAGAAAAAATACCTATTGGAATCGCAAGTATAAAAATAAAAAACAAAGATAGAATATTTAAGGTTAATGTAGCCGGAAGTCTTTCTATGATTTTTTTTATTACAGATCTATTATCTACAAATGACTCGCCAAAATCTAATTTTATAAATCTTTTTAACCATTTTATATACTGAATATGAAGTGGCTTATCTAAATCATAAAGTGCCCTTAATTTCGCCACTGAATCAGCGGTTATTTTAGTATTCATCTGAGTTTGAAGAATTGTAGGACCACCAGGTGTAATATGAATTATTAGAAATGTTATTAAAGTTATACCAAATAAAACGATTATACTTAAAAGTAACCTTTTAAAAATATAATTAATCATAAATATTTCTCATAGAATAATTTTTTTTCCAATTATACACACTTCATCACGTCCCCAAAAATCACCCACTAAAATATTTCTAAAAAAATCTCTTGTTTGCCAAAGAAACTTTCCACTATACACATTTCTTCTTTCTACGGACTTAACTACATTAAGACCAGCACCCTTAAAAATTTTTTCAAGCAAAGGTAATGGATACGGTCTAATATGAGTAGCGTCTTCCCAAAAACCACCAAGCAGATCTTTAATGTTTTTCGCATCAGGAGTTATAACGATTAGAATTCCGGAAGGTTTCAATGCAAAGAAAGAACTTTTTATCAGTGAAACAACTTTCTCTGGCAAAAGATGTTCGATAACATGACTAATATAAATTCCATCATAATTATTTGTTTTATCTCTCAAAAAATCAACAGCATCGCCTTGAAATACTGTTAATCCTTTATCTTTGCAAATATTTACAACTCTTTCATTAATATCTACACCAACACCAATAATATTATTTTTCTTTAATAACTCAAGAAAAATACCATCTCCACAACCTATATCTAAAACCGTCTGGCACTGTTCAAAATATTTTATATAATATTCTTCTCTTTTCATTTCCTTCCTCTAAATCTATGGTCTATGGTCGTAAATATTCAGTAAAAAAGCCCTCTATTTTTTAATTCCCCCTTAATAAAGGGGGAATACAATCCTCACGGCTTTCACTGACTATTTACCTATTGTCTATCGTCTGTATTATTAATATTTAAATAACTCGGGTGATAATTTCTTGTCTAATTCAGATTCTTTAAACGCTCTTAATTGAAAATTAAACGAAAATGAAATATTATTCCAACTTTTTAATAACGATAAATTTCCATACCAGCAATCTGTTAAATTTGCTGATATGGCTGTTCTAATTTCTTTTAAAATATTTTGCGAGGTATCATATTTAGATGAAAACTCTAGCCTAACATCACTAGTTAAATTAAATCCCAGACTACTATTTACATCGACAACATTCATATATGGAGTATTATCTACAAAATTTAATCCTAATCCAATAGTTAAATCTTTCGCCCTCCCCAGGTTAGCATATGCATCTACTGACCTGACTTTACTCTGGGCCAGGCTATACTGAGTATTAATTAAACCATCTGCATCTTCAGAAAAAATTATATTTGTATTATTATATATAACATCAAATTTATTTATAAAATCAGTGTTAGTTGGTCTTAAATCATAACCTGTTGTAGTTACATTTGTAAACAAATTTCTAATTCTAAAAGTTAATCTAGCCTGTAATTTATTTAAACTTATTCCATTAAACTGGTCATTCTCTATATTTGTTAATCTTTGCGAGAATAAATGTGATAAATCAGTTTCAAAATACGAATTCCAAGCATTATGAAGATTAATTGTTGTTGAATAAGAAGCATTAAAACCATTGTTTTCAATACCGTAATCAGACTTATCCCTCCAGGTTTCACTAAAGGCAAATGAACTACTTAAAGTATGTCCGGGAAAAAACGCAAAAGAATATGTTAAAGTGGGCATAACACCAATCCTTAATATATAATAACTATTAGTTGGCTCAATTGTATTATGAAAATAATAGTTAGTAAGTTCAGAACTAAAACTCGCATAAAAAGGAGTATCAAAAATTCTCATAGAAGAAGTTTGAAATTTAACAGTTGGTAAATATACTGCGTTTTCAAAATATTTATTTTCATTTTCATCCCACTTATCCTGCCTTTCAGCAGAAACAATTAGAGTATAATCACGAGAATGCTTTGTTAAGGCCAGATACGATCTTATTTCTCTTAAATTAACCGGGTAATAATACTGAGAAAAATCTCTTGTAACCAACTCATCGCTTAAATAATTAACTCTACCCATGAGTGAAATATCTTCGGCTAAATAATTTTTATGATCTAAATCTATTCTCCATCTTGCATGTCCCGTATCCTTTTCTTGTATATAATAAGTATACAAATATCCTCCGGAATCAGAATCTTTAAATCGGTAATTTTGTTGTAAACCGTAACCAAATCCTTTGTTGGCCATGTAATCAAATAAGATTGAACCAAATAAGTACTCCGAGAAATCATAATTAAACGAAGACTTAATAAAAAAACCTTCTGTTGTTGTATAACCTGGTTTAACTGTTAAAGGACTTTTTGATGACTTTTTTAATGACCTGTAAATATAAGGAAAATAAAATATTGGAATATCACCTATATAAAAAAGCACATCCCAGCTCTCAACTTTTTCATCTAATTCTATATGAATCTTTTTTGAAACCAGACGATAATGAGGATGGTCCATAAACTTACAGGTAGTAGCAAATCCTGAATTTACACAAGCATTTTTTTCATCAGTTCTTTCAATACTCTCCCCCTTAAAATACCATGGCTTTTTTGAAAATTCCATATTCCGAACAATACCTGTTTTACTTTTTAGATTATAATCAACAAACTCCCCTTTTATAATGCTATCTTTCTCTGTAACAGAAATATTCCCTTTTGCGGAAAGTTCTGAACTTTTCGTATTAAATTTAACCTCATCGGCTGTAACATTTATATCTTTGTATTTTATCTTAACATTGCCTTTAGCAAAAACAATACTATTTATCTCATCATACTCTAAATAATCAGCAGAACATTCTACCGGGGATTTCTTTTCTTCTTCTGAATAAGTATTACGGATAAAAAGTAATAAAAAAGTAGTACTAAGAATTAAGAACCAAGTCCTATAACTATTCATATGAATATTGATTTGCTAAAAGTGATGCCAGACTAAAGAAGCAGAACCAAGCACACCAGCATCATCTAATAATTTTCCAGGAACTATTTTCACCCTTTGGGCAAGATATTTAAATAAACGTTTCTTAACTGTTTTTCTTATGGGAGTAAATAAAAATCTACCCGCAAGAGAAACTCCACCACCGATAACAATAATTTCAGGGGAAAGTAGATTAATAATACTTACTAATGCTGTCCCTATATATTCTCCTGTTTCCTTCCATATTTGAATAGCAATCTTATCGCCTTTTTTAGCTGCATCTGTAATAATTTTGGGAGTTATCTTGTTCAAATCATTATTTACAAGTTTTGTAATCAAACTCTTTTTTCCGGATTTTATTAACTTCTTTGTCCTCTCTACAATAAAACTTGCACCAATATACCTTTCGACACAACCTACATTCCCACAATTACATCTTAAACCGTCTTTTTCAACAACAATATGTCCAACTTCTCCTGCTGATTGATATGTTCCAACAAAAAGTTTTTTATCTAATATTAACCCACCACCCATACCAGTTCCTAAGGTAATACACACCATACTATCTGCACCTTTTCCAGCACCAAAAATATATTCACCAACACCATATGCATTTCCATCATTTGCAACATATGTTGGTATTTTAAACTTCTTCTCCAACCATTCTTTAAGATGAATTTCTTTCCAACCAGGAAGATTTGGAGGTTCCCTAACTATTCCTTTTATATGGTCAACTAAACCAGGAGTTCCTATTCCCATACCTTTAATTTTCTTTTTTATATCTGAAGTAGTCTTATTTAAAACTAATGAAATTGCAGAAGCAATCCTATTTAAAATATTTTCACCACCAAGATGTGCTCTGGTTGGAATTTTTTCTCTATAAATCACTTTCCCTTTGGAATTTACTAATCCAGCAACAATATTTGTACCTCCAAGGTCAACACCTAGAGCATATTCTATTTTTTTTGTTCCTGCCATATTTTCCCTTTCACCTTACCTATACAATTGTTTTCTCAGTATCTTTATCAAAAAAATGTACTTTATTCATATTAAAGACAATCTCTACTTTTTGAGATACTTTCATCCTCTCCTGACTATCAAATACAGCCACAAATGTACTCTTACCTATTATTAAATATATATATGAAGAAGAACCTACCGGCTCAACTACATCTACGATGGCCGTTGCTCTCCATTCTGGAATGGATGATGGTAACATATTTTTTTCCTTTATATATTCCGGTCTAATCCCGAGTGTAATCTCTTGACCAATATAAGGATTTATCTTTTCTAACATAGTCTTAGGAATTTCCACAGCAAAACTCCCTTCGTCAAAGAAAACACCTTCTGGCTTTTTTTCAATAGTCCCATCAATAAAATTCATAGGCGGTGTTCCAATAAATCCTGCTACAAATTTATTAACTGGCTGTTCATATATACTAATTGGGTCACCTATCTGGTGCACTAGACCATCCTTTATGACGACAATCCTATCTCCCATGGTCATGGCTTCAACCTGGTCATGAGTAACATAAATCATTGTTGACTGCAGTCTGTTATGAAGTTTAATAATCTCTGTCCTTGTTTGAACTCTTAACTTCGCATCTAAGTTACTTAATGGCTCATCAAATAGAAAAACTTTTGGTTTTCTTACAATCGCTCTTCCCACAGCTACTCTTTGCCTTTGTCCACCCGAAAGGTGTTTTGGTTTTCTATTCAATAACTCTTGCATCCCTAATATTTCCGCTGCTTCTTCAACTCTTTTTTTTATCTCATCTTTAGGATACTTGCGTATTTTCAAACCAAAGGCCATATTATCATACACACTCATATGAGGGTATAATGCATAATTCTGAAATACCATGGCTACATCTCTGTCCTTTGGTAAAATGTTATTTACTAATTTATCCTCAATATATATTGATCCGGATGTTATTTCTTCTAATCCGGCTATCATTCGAAGTATTGTAGATTTACCACAACCAGATGGACCAACTAATACTACAAATTCTTTATCCTTTACTTCTAAATCTACATTACTTACTGCTAACTTTGGAGCACCCGGAAATCTTTTTTCTACTTTTTCCAAAATAACTTTTGCCATCTTTTATCCTTTAATTACAAATTCTTTTGATAAGTATTCAGTAAAAGCCGTCTAATAAATGGAGTCGGGGTCGTCTCTGACCCCGACATACCTTACAACAAAATAGGATCTGTCCCTATTTTCCATTTTAAAATTTTAGTTAAAGTTGGTTTTAGATCTTTTCTATGAAGAACCATATCTATAAATCCATGTTTAAGTAAAAATTCTGCTCTTTGAAATCCTTTTGGCAATTTTTGTTTTATTGTTTGCTCAATAACCCTGGGACCGGCAAAACAAATTAAAGCCTCTGGCTCAGCAATTATTATATCTCCCAGCATCCCAAAACTTGCCGTTACTCCTCCACCTGTTGGGTCAGTTAAAACTGATATATAAATCAACCCTTCATCTGAAAGTCTCTTTAATGCTGCAGAAGTTTTAGCCATTTGCATCAATGATAAAATTCCTTCTTGCATTCTTGCTCCTCCACCTGACGATGAGATAATAATAAGTGGCCACCTCTTATCTATGGCATATTCAATAATCCTTGTAATTTTTTCACCAACAACAGAACCCATACTACCCATCATAAAATTAAAATCAGTCACACCTAGAGCAACTAAATATCCGCCTATTTTTGCTTCACCAATAACGGCGGCATCATCTAAACCTGTTAATTCCTGGGCTTTCTTCAACTTTTCTTTATATTCCGGAAAATTTAATGCATCTATAGGCACTATTTTTGTGGGATCCTCAACAAACGAGTTCTCGTCTACAAGTAATTTTATCCTTTCTTTTGAATTTAATTTAACATGATACCGACACTTTGGACAAACTTTTAAATTCTCCTCTAATTGTTTTGTATAAATCATCTCTTTACAACCTTCACATTTAGTCCAAAGTCCATTTGGAACATCAACCCTTTTCGCTCTACCAAATCTAACCCTTCTAAATAATGGCATTTTGTTTACCTCTTTTTCAGTATATCCTCGGTTATTAAATCTAAAAATTTAACAAACTCCATACTTCCTAAATCTCCTCCTGCTCTTTTCCTGACGGCCACCTTATTTTCTTTTACTTCTTTTTCTCCAATTATAATCATATAAGGAATCTTTTCTAATGTTGCCTCTCGAATCTTTGCACCTATTTTCTCACTCCTTAAATCCATTTCAGCTCTTAGATCAATATCTTCTAATTTCTTTAACAAAGCAGTAGCATAATCATCCTGGTTATTAGTAATGGTTAATATCTTAACCTGAACGGGTGAAAGCCAAACTGGAAACGCACCACCATAATTTTCAATAAGTACACCAAAGAATCTTTCCAAAGAACCAAGTAAGGCTCTGTGTATCATGACAACTCTTTTATCTTTGCCGCTCTCATCTCTAAATCTTATGTCAAATCTTTCCGGTAAATTAAAATCAAATTGTATTGTACTACACTGCCATAGTCTCCCAATAGAATCTTTTACTTTTATATCTACCTTTGGACCATAAAATGCTCCTCCGGCTTCATCAATTTTATAATTATATCCGGTCTTTTCTAAGGCTAATTTTAAAGTATTTGTTGCCTTTTCCCAAATCTCGTCTCCACCCACATACTTCTCTGGTTTAGTCGCAAGATAAATCTCATATTCAGAAAAACCAAAAGTATTTAAAAATTTCATGGTAAAATCAAAAATCCTAAGCATCTCTTCTTCAAGTTGTTCTTCTCTACAGAATATATGGGCATCATCTATTGTAAAGCCCCTTACTCTAAGTAAACCATGCAAGACCCCTGATTTTTCAAACCTGTAGACCGTACCCATTTCAGCAAATCTTAAAGGCAGTTCCCTGTAAGAATGTAACCTGGTTTTATATATCATTATATGATTAGGACAATTCATCGGCTTTACTCTAAACGGCTTTCCTTCAATATCCATAGGAGAATATATCATCTCAGAAAATTTTTCCAAATGACCGCTTATTTTATAGATTTGTTCTGAAGCAATATGCGGAGTATTTACCAATTTATAACCGTTCTTTATATGTTTCATCTTCCAAAAATCTTCGATAATCATCCTGATCATTGCACCTTTTGGATGCCAGTGTATTAGTCCCGCACCAACTTCATCATGAATACTATATAGATCTAATTCAGTTCCTAACTTTCTATGGTCCCTTTTTTTCGCCTCTTCAAGTTTAACCATATACTCATCCAATTCCTTGCTGGTTTCAAAAGCAGTTCCATATATTCTTTGCAACATTTTATTTTTCTCATCACCACGCCAGTAAGCACCGGCTATTGATAACAATTTAAATACTTTTATATCCGATGTTGTATTAACATGAGGGCCCTTACATAAATCAACAAACTCTCCTTGCTCGTAAATTGCAACAACATCTTCCTTAATTTCATTCAAAATTTCAACCTTATAAATTTCTCCTTTTTCTTTAAAGAATTTAATTGCATCTACTTTTTTAATTTCTTTTCTTACAAATGGATACTCTTCCTTGATTATTTTTTTCATTTCTTCTTCAATCTTTAAAATATCCTCTTCGTTAAGCGGTTTATTTAAATCAAAATCATAATAAAAACCATCAGAAATTGATGGACCAATTGCTAATTTAACTTCTGGAAATAATCTTTTTACAGCTTGGGCCATTATATGCGAAGTACTATGTCTTAAATTTTCTATATTCATTTATTTTCTTGTCCCTTTTCCGCCTTGTAGAACGGCTTGTATATTATATTATAACATATTTTTCTTGGAAAACCAATGATTTTTGTCTATATTTTTTGGAATTTTTCAAGACTTATTCGGAAGGTCTATTGCTTTTTTGTCTGCATCATGCACGGATTCTAGTATGGTTTCACTTAAAGTTGGATGGCTAAATAATATTCTTTGAAATTCTTCTACCTTTAGATTTGCTTTCATAGCCATGGCAGCTATATGAATTAATTCAGTTGCTTCTGGTCCTATTATATGAACCCCAAGTATGTGATTTGTATTTTTATCAACAATTACTTTTACTATACCTTCAGTTTCTCCTGATATAACTGCTCTACCATTTGCAAAAAAAGGAAACCTGCCTATTTTTACCGAACAACCTTTATCTTTCGCTTCAGTTTCTGTTAATCCAATACTACCTATCTCAGGTGAAGTAAATATAGATTTTGGAATAATTTTATAATCAATTTTCGAATCCAATCCACAAGCATTTTCTGCGGCCACAATACCTTCAGCTGATGAAACATAAGCCAAAAAGTATTTACCTGTAACATCGCCAATTGCATATACTCCGCCAATATTTGTTTCCATTCTGTCATTAACTTTTATTCCGTTTTTATCATAAAATACACCCGCATTTTCTAATCCTAAGTTTTCATAAACAGGTATTCTACCCACACAGACAAGAACTTTTTCTATTTGCATTTTACTCTTTCCATCTGGCTTTTCTATTTCAATATCATTACCCTCAATCCACGCCCCAGCACGAGGGACGACTTTTGAGTTGGTTAATATTTCAACACCTCTTTTCTTTAACATATTAGTTATGATTAATGATATTTCTTCATCTTCATTTATTAAGATACGAGGCAATATCTCAACAATAGTTACTTTTGAACCTAATCTGTTAAAAAGTGAAGCAAACTCCACTCCTATTACTCCACCACCAATAATAAGTAAAGAAGCTGGAATTTGCTCAACAGATAACATATCACTTGTCGATAAAATTATATTACCATCTGGTTTAATATCTGGTAATGTCCCACTTTTAGAGCCAGTAGCAATAATACAGTGTTTAAATTCTACTTTTTGGTTTTTTAAATCTCCAATTACTTCTAACTGATTTTTATTTAAAAATCTTGCTTCTCCTTTAATAATCTCTATATTATAACTTTTAAATAAACTATTAATCCCCAACTGCAATCTTCTTATTATTCTTTCTTTTCTTTGAATTACAGTTGGAAAATCTATTTTGAATTCTTTAACATCTATTCCAAATTCTTTTGCTTTAGTAAGTTTATTATAAAACTCCGCACTGGCCACCAATGTTTTTGTTGGAATGCACCCTTCATTTACACAAACGCCTCCAATATCTCCTTTTTCAATTACAACTACTTTTGCTCCTAACTGAGCAGCCCTTATAGCCGAAACATAGCCACCAGGACCAGAACCAATTACAGCAATATCATATTCCATATTGTTCCCCCTTGATTAAATTGTAATATATAAGTATAATATACTAAAATAAGAGTGGTTTTGCAACTAAAATATTTGGAGGTAAAAATGATTTTAGGGCTTATAATAATTTTTATTCTTGTTTTAATTTTACCTTTCTTACTAAAAAAGGCAGAAGAAGAACTTGAAATATTTTTGTTTATCATGGGACTGATTGCCGTAAGCATAACCAATCAGTGGGGTTTATACCTTATAAAAGAGGCTTTATTTGAACCAATAAAAATTACTGTAGCGGTTTTTTTAGCAGGTATATTATTCAGATTAATTCAAAAACCTCTTAGCGAAAACTTAAACCCGATTGTTGAAAAATTAGGTTTAAAACTTTTCGTGTTTCTGCTTATTGTCGGATTAGGAATGCTCTCAAGCATTATAACGGCAATAATATCTGCATTAATTCTGGTTGAAATAATTAGTTTCCTTAAATTAGATAAAGAAACAGAGATAAAAATAGTTGTCTTGGCCTGCTTTTCCATTGGATTTGGAGCAGCATTAACTCCAATTGGTGAACCACTTTCAACAATAGCCATGGCAAAATTAAAAGGAGAACCATATAACGCAGATTTCTGGTTCTTAGCTAAAATTCTTGGAGTTTACATAATCTCCGCTATAATAGTTCTTGGAATCATATCTATAAAACTTATAGAAAAAAGTAAAAAGTCAGAACATGGACTAAAAGAAAATAGATTAGAAAACTTTAAAGATATAACTATTAGAACTTTAAAAGTATACTTATTCGTCATGGCCTTAATTCTTCTGGGAACGGGTTTTAAACCATTAACCGATATGTATATATCAAAAATTTCTTATTATGCTCTATACTGGATAAATATTATATCTGCTGTTTTAGATAATGCTACTTTAACCGCAGCCCAAATAGATCCATCATTAAGTTTAGCCCAAATAAAATTCGCACTTTTAGCCTTAATTATTTCAGGGGGAATTTTAATACCCGGCAATATTCCAAATATTATATCCGCAAACAAGTTAAAAATCAAAAGCAAAGAATGGGCAAAAATAGGAATACCGGTTGGATTTACACTAATGGTGATTTATTTTGTCTTATTGATCTTATTTAACTAACGTTTTTATACTCATCACAACTTCTTACATTTGGTCTATCTGGATTATTGCAAGCATTTGGATAATCATACCTGCAATTATCACAAAGGAATTCGCCTTTTGCTTTTGTTAAAAACATTCTTATCTTTTTTAATATTTCTGCAAAAAAATTTATCATGGGGTCAGCCCTTGACATTTGACATCTAATATCTAAACACAAATGTCAATATATGGTTCCAAGAAGGGATATCACCTGGAAATACTCCTTCCTCTTTCCCATAAAAAGCGTATTCTATATTAAACATTTCTATTTTTAATCCTATTCCAAAAGTAGGATAACCTTGATTTAAACCTATTCGTAAATTTACAAAATCTATAAGTTTAGACTCAATCCCAATATGAGTCTTCTTTAAAAAAATAGCAGTTGTATTTCCAAATGAAGATAGATATTTTGCATCATCTGGATTAAATAAATCAACAATATCAAAATAAAATCTAATATCTTTGAATAAATTTTCTAACTTAATATCTGAAAAATATGCTAACCCTAATTTTACATTTAAAGGTAAAGTGGATGAACCTATTCTTGTAAAAATGTCTTGTATAACAAGTGAAAGCCTTAAATCCTTGGATAACTCATACATTCCTGAAACATCAAATCCAACGCCCCAGTAACTTTGAAACTTAATAGGGTTAGTAGATAATGCAGACCATTCTAATACTGTCCTTTTTTCATCAACTTTAGTTCTATATATCAATTTTAATGATAAACCTGCATCTATTTCTCCTATAGAAGTAGAAAAAGGATAACCAAATGAACTAATAAGTAACATGTCTCCTGTTGCATATACATCTGCCCTTGGAATGAATATCCCGCTACTACCTTGAGCAAAGACATTTAATGGGACAAAAAAACCTAATCCAAAATTTCTTTGAACACATCCAAATCCTAAATGCATTCCTAATTTTACATCAGCATTTGTCAACTTATCCACTGTTTGATTCGTTATACCAGAGAAACCATTGCTTAACTCATTTTGATGAGATAAAACATAAGAAAGTAAATCAAATGTTTTAGTATCAGTTTCAAAAGAAATATACGGAGCAATTAAAACCGGCTTCTTTACTTTTGCTAAACCTGATGCATTATAAAATATTGGATTTTCATCACCTGATATACCCAAAGAAACACCACCCATCCCTAATACTTTAACATTATTTATAGAAATAGATTGCTCACTATACAACAAATTAACAATCAATAAAAATACTATTATAATTAACATTGTCCCTCCTTATGACTTTCCATAATGTAAACAAATAACATTAGGAATAGTTGTTCGTCAATGCGAACAGACTATAGTATTGTTAATGCGTTCTTTAAATTTGTTAATACATCATCAACATCACTGTAACCAGGATCTGAAACATTTACACCTGAATTTGTTAAAGCAGTATCAAATGCTTCTTTAGCACCTCCATCTCCAATGATTAAATTTAAAATTTCCAGTGCTTCTGCTGATGTAAGTAGCGGATCAATTGTAAATGTTCCATCAGGATTTATAAACAATGTGTGACTACCGGACAATTTTTTAATTAAAACACCTGCTTTTAAAATTTTCGAAATTGAAATAGTTAAATTAACTTCAGCATCTGTAGGAGAAATTACCCCATCACAGATACCACCTCTAATAGGATCTAAATCAGTTAATAATGTATCTACTAACTGTTCTAAATCAGATAATGTTGATAATCCAAAATCTGAGGGATTAATAAAATCAACTGGAGTAGAACTTGTATAGTTCAACCTATTTGCCAATGTTACCACATTAAACCTTATGCTTTTTATATATGCAACAGCATGACCATATCTTGCTTTACTTTTTCTGGAATCCAATTCCATTGCTTTTGCATAATATGAAACAGCATTATTATATTCTCCTCTTGTCATAGCAGCTCTTGCGTCTGCAATTAATGAATCTGCATCACCTTCTCCTTTTTTATGTACCCATCCATAGAAATTCGTACACCCTGAAATAAACAACATAAACACTACTACTACAACGATTAGTTTCTTCATACCCACCTCCATATGGGGTCAGCCCTTGACATTTGACAAATCAAATAATTACTTTCCTTTATAAATTGCTTTTTTACCTAAAATTTCTTCTATTCTAAGTAACTGATTATACTTTGCGATCCTTTCACTTCTACAAACAGAACCTGTTTTAATCTGACCTGAATTAACGGCGACGGCCATATCTGCTATGGTCGTATCTTCTGTTTCTCCGGAACGATGAGAAATCACAGTTGTATAATTAAATTTCTTGGCTAACTTTATTGTTTCCAAAGTTTCTGTTAAAGTTCCTATCTGATTAACCTTAATTAATATAGAATTTGCAACTTTCTCTTTTATACCCCTTTTAAATATTTTTGGATTTGTAACAAAAATATCATCTCCTACTAATTGAACTACCTTGCCGTATTTTTCTGTTAACTTCTTCCAGCCATCCCAATCATTTTCTTCTAATCCATCTTCAAGTGATTTAATAGGATACTTTGAAAATAATCTTCCATAAAATTCTATCATATCCTTAGATGTGTTTTCCTGCTTTTTTTCAGATTTTAGTATATACTTTCCATCTTTATAAAATGATGAAGCCGCAGAATCAATACATAAAACAATATCTTTTCCTGGTTTATATCCAGATTTTTCAATTGCAGAAACTATAACTTCAAGTGCTTCTTCATTTGAACTTAAATTCGGAGCAAATCCTCCTTCATCTCCAACATTTGTACTATGACCTTTTGAAATTAATATTTTCTTCAAACTATGAAATGTTTCTGCACCCATTCTTAATGCTTCACTAAATGAATTCGCACCAACTGGCATAATCATAAACTCCTGTATGTCTACATTATTATCTGCATGTTTCCCACCATTCAGGATGTTCATCATTGGAACAGGTAAAACTCTTGCTTGTTTTCCACCCAGATATTCAAATAAAGGTAAACCTAAGGCATTAGCCGATGCCTTAGCACAAGCAATCGATACTCCCAGAATAGCATTTGCTCCCAACTTAGACTTTGTTTCTGTTCCATCTAACTTTATCATCTTTTTATCTATCTCTTCTTGCCTCGTAGAATCCATTCCAATTATCTCTTTGGCAATTATATTATTTACATTATTAACTGCCTTTTTCACTCCTTTACCATTATATCTGCTTTTATCTCCATCCCTTAACTCTAATGCCTCGTTCTCTCCTGTTGATGCTCCGGATGGAACAGCAAATCTACCAAGTATTCCAGACTTAAGAACGACATCAACTTCAACCGTTGGATTTCCTCTTGAATCAAGTATTTCTCTACCCATTACTTTTGAAATGGGGTCAAACCTTGAATGTGGAATGCGAAATGACGACATAAAACCTCCTTGAAAATTTAGATTATAAACTTAACAATTTCTTTATATGTTACGACAATTGTTAGAATAATAAATAATGACAGCCCTACCAAATTAAATACCTGATAAGTTTTTAAACTTAGATGTTTTTTCCTTATAGATTCTATCAAAAGTATCAACAATTGTCCACCATCTAATGCAGGAAACGGAATAAGATTCATTATGCCAATACTTGCACTCAGTACTCCAGTGAAATATAGCAAACTAAGAATACCCTTACTCACTGCCTGACCAGCTAAAGTAGCTATACCTACAGGTCCTACTATTCCTTTTATCTCACCATTTCCAGAAACAATATTAAAGATGAAGGCGATAGTCCCTGATAGCATTGCCCAGATTGTTTTAGCACTTAAAAATATAGCACCGATAAAATCAAGATGTTTACCAATTATAAATACTGGAATAAATAATAGAAAAGCAAAGGTAATATTAAAAAAAGAACCGGCTGACAAAATCATTGCTCTTTTAACATTGGATGTTTCGAATAAATCTTTTGCATCTTCATCGCCTTCTTTTGAAAAACTTACAAATCCACCGATAGGTAATAACCGCAAAGTAAACTCTGTTTCTTTGTGACGAAAAAGTGTAAGGATTCGTGGACTAAAAGGAAAGCCAATAGAAAATTCATAAACTTTTACACCAGCCTTTCTTGCTAATACAAAATGCCCAAATTCATGCACAATGACAATTATGGAAAATACAACAATAAATGCTATAAATGAAATCAACATTTAATCTCCTTTTTATCATCTAATTTTTCGCCTTTGATTATTCCTATAGCATGATTTAATACTGGTGATATTATCTCCCAGCATTCTTTTACTGCCTTTGGTGAGCCGGGAAAACTAATAATTAAACTATTATTTCTAACACCGGCTACAGTCCTACTTAAAATAGCATTAGGAGTTTTTTCCAAACTTTTAAACCTTATATATTCTCCTATCCCTGGAACTTCCTTTTGAATAACTTCTCTCACTGCTTCCGGAGTTATATCTCTTTCCGATAGTCCAGTCCCCCCATTTGTTAATATTAAATCTAATTTCAAATAATCCACATATGTCATTAGTTTATCTACTATAACTTTTTTATCATCTGGAATAATTTCATATTTAACTACTTCTGCTGAAGATTCTTTTACAAGTTCAACAAGTATTGGACCACTTTCGTCTTTATAAATCCCTCTAAAACTTCTATCACTTATGGTAATTATTCCCACTTTTAACTTCAGCATTATTTATTCCTTAGTTTTTGCTCTAATTTCAACTGGGCGATTAGTATCGCTTTATGTAATTTTTCAGCAAACAATTCTTTAGGTGGCAAACCAGTTAAGTATTCGGCTACTTTTATTCTCTCTTGTGGTAAAAATAATAATTCAATTTGTTCTTTACCTTTTTCCGTACAGAGTATCAATCCAACAGGTGGATTTTCACCTTCATCCATTTCATATTTTTCTATATATCTTAAATATAATTCCATCTGTCCTTTATATTCTGCTCTAAACTTATCAATCTTTAAATCTATCACTATAAAACACTTCAATTTTCTATGATAGAAAACCAAATCCATATAATAATCAATATTATCAAGCGTGATTCTCTTCTGTCTTGCTACAAAATAAAAATCTTTACCCAATTCAAGGATAAATTTTTCAAGGGCATTTAATATTGCTCTTTCTAAATCTCTTTCACCATAAGTATCGCTAAGTTCTAAAAAGTCCAATACATATGGGTCCCTGAATGTTAACTCGGGTGTCATTTTATCTTTTTCTTTCAATTCTCGTAATTGCATTTCTATGGTTTTCTCAGGCAATTTTGATAATGCAGTCCTTTCATAAAGCATACTGCTTATTCTTCCATTAAGTGTTCTTGTGCTCCAGTGTTCTTTTTGACATAGAACTGCATAAAATTGGCGTTTTAGGTTATCTTTTATCGGAAGAATATTTATTATATGTGTCCAACTTAGTCCTTTAAATTCTCCAAGCAGTGATTGGAGAATTGGGTAAGTTTCATACAACTGAACCATATACCATAAATTTTGGGCAGAAAATCCTCTTCCATATTTTTGGGTTAATTGTGCAGTCAGTGATTGCACAATTTTCTCTCCATACTCAGCTCTTTTTGATTTCATTATTTCATCTTTAATAGTTTTCCCAATATTCCAGTAAAGAATTACCATTTCGTGGTTAATAGTCGTAGCAACTCTTTGTCTTGTCTGCTCAATTAAACCAGAAATTTTATCAAAGAGTCCTGGTTGATTGCGACTACGCACAGTCATCTTTCTACTCTTTACAACTTTATCCATATCTAAATCACCTTTAATCTCACAAAAGCACTCAAATTTATTTTGTCATTATCTGTCAATACCTTGTCTATAAACACAAACATTTTTCCTTTGTATTTCGCAGTTCTAATTTTTTCAACTATGTTAGTTTTTATTTTATCTCCTCCTTATTACATTTTGTTTTGCCCTTACATAGTCCCCTGTCTTTCCACCTGTCTTTTTAATCAGCATTACATTCGTTATCTTGATTCCCCTCTCAATCATCTTGCACATATCATAAACTGTTAAGGCAGAAGATACCACAGCCAGCAATGCTTCCATTTCAACACCTGTTTTTGCTTCGGCTATTACTTCTGATATAATTTCTAAACCATTTTTTTTTATTTTTATATCAATATTAATACCTTCGCAGTTTATCTGATGACAAAGAGGAATAATATCTTTTACTTTCTTTGCAGCCATTATGCCTGCTAATTTGGCAGTTTGGAGGACATTTCCTTTAGGAATTTTATTTTTTTTGATAAGATTTATTAACTTTCCGCTAAGAATAACTTCTGCCTTTGCAATCGCAACTCTTTTAGTGACTTCTTTATTACTTACATCTATCATTTTTACCATAAATTTTAAATAAAAATGGTCGCTGTCCCTAATTAAGGACTTGCAATTCTTCCTGAAATTGCAGAAGCAGCAGCAATAGCTGGATTAGAAAGGTATACTTCTGATTTTGGATGTCCCATTCTTCCTACAAAGTTTCTATTTGTTGTGGCCACAGCAACTTCTCCTTCGGCTAAAATTCCCATATGACCACCCAGACACGGTCCACAGGTAGGAGTAGATACAGCAAAACCAGACTCTACGAAAATCTCCATTAATCCTTCTTTTATCATTTGTTTAAATACCATCTGTGTCGCGGGAATCACTATGGCCCTTACATTTTTATGAACTTTTTTACCTTTAACAACTTTTGCGGCCATTCGCATATCCTCTATTCTTCCATTTGTGCATGAACCAATTATTACCTGGTCTATTTTAATTTTTCCAACTTTACTAATCGGTTTTGTATTGGAAGGTAAATGCGGAAATGCTACTTGAGGTTCTATCTTAGCCGAATCATATTCAATAACTTGAGAATATTTCGCATCTTTATCACTAGAATAAAATATCGGCTTTCTTACGGCCCTATTTTTTAAATATTCTTTTGTGATTTCATCTGGCTCGATTATTCCATTTTTCCCGCCGGCTTCTATGGCCATATTACACATTGAAAGTCTACTTTCCATGGATAAATTTCTTATAGCCTCACCTGTAAACTCCATGGCCTTATATAACGCACCATCAACTCCAATATTTCCTATAATATAAAGTATTAAATCCTTGCCACCAACCCATTTGTTTAATTTACCATTAAAAATAAATTTTATAGTCTCTGGAACCTTAAGCCATGTTTCACCTGTTATCATGGCCGCAGCTAAATCAGTACTGCCCACTCCTGTTGAAAATGCTCCTAACCCACCATATGTACAGGTATGAGAATCTGCTCCAATGATTAAATCACCAGCAGTAACAATACCCTGTTCGGGAAGTAAGGCATGCTCAACCCCCATTTTTCCTACTTCAAAATAATATTTTAGTTTTTGTTCTCTTGCAAAATCTCTGAGCATTTTTGCTTGTTCAGCAGATTTAATATCTTTATTCGGAGTGAAATGGTCTGGAACTAATACTACTTTATTTTTATCAAATACTTTTTTTGCACCGGCTAAATAAAACTCTTTTATAGAAATAGGTGCAGTAATATCATTGCCTAAAGCTATATCAACTTTCACCCAAAGTAAATCACCTGGTCGGACAATCTTTTTACCGCAATGTTTTGCTAATATTTTTTCTGTTATCGTCATTCCCATATGATAATCCTCGCTTCGTAGATTATTGCAAAAAATAAAGATGGGCTTTTTTAAAACCTCTCTTTGATTTTAAGAACTTCTTGTAACCGACAATTTAATCAGCATTATAATTTAAAATAATATTTCTTTAAGTAAAAAACAATATCTCTTGTTGTCCAATGTGTCTACAACTAATTTCATCGTTTATATTTTTTGCTTAAAGAATTTTTTATGACATGACTTATTTCCTCAATATCTTTATTCCTTAATTTACTTTTTACGGTTAATTTATCCATTAACTCTATTTTTTGGGTATACGGCCACAGTGTATTAACAATAATTTGTCAAATAAATTCACAACAATTCAATAAATTCCTCTATAGACAAATTTGATGCTTTAAGAACACTTTTTAAAGTCTTTGGCGCCAGAGTTTTATTTCCATGAATAGGAACAGTTACTCGAGGACCAAATCTATCCCCATCAAATTTATTTAAGTATACATGACTTCCTGTTTGGTCAAAAATTCTAAACCCTGCTCGTCGAATCGCCCGAATTGTCTCTTTCCCTGAAACTCTCGGTAGTTTAGGCAAATTACACTCCTATGGCAACCTTTGTTATTCTTGCCCCATGCTGTTTTATTATTTGCATTTCTTTTTTTACTGCTCGTAGATATAATTGAATAGCATCCTTAATATTTTGCTCTGCTTCTTCTTTTGTTCTGCCTTCACTTATACATCCTGGTAAAATGGGACAGGTTACTGTCCATCCATCATCCTCATTCCTCTCAAAAATTACAGGATAATCCATATTCCCCTCCATCGATTATATAGTTTATGCTCAAAAAGTTAAGCACAACACGAATGAACACGAATAAAAGACGCTAATTATTCGGTCTGTTTGTGGCTCTAATTCGGAATAAAATAGGGTTCCCTGTCCCCTTTTACTTTACTTCTTCCTTGCCATTTTTGACAAGGCATCTAAATATGCTTTGGCACTTGCTTCAATAATATCCGTTGATATGCCTCGGCCATTAACTTCTCTTTCCCCTTTTTTTATTCGAACAGTTACTTCACCTTGTGCTTCTTTTCCGGATGTTACTGACTTTATTTGATAATCGATAAGTTTAACATTTTCCTTTACAATTTCATTTATGGCTTTATAAGTAGCATCTACAGGACCATCACCTATAGAAGCAGATTTATAAATCTTATTTCCTGTCTTTATCGAAACAGTCGCTGTTGGAACCATTTTATTTCCTGTGGCGACATAAATGTATTCAAGGTGATATAATGCCTCCAGACCCTTTTTCCCTTGAATCTCCATAAGAGTTATTAAATCATCATCAAAAATTTCTTTTTTCTTATCTGCTATTTCCAAAAATTTCTGATATATTCCATTTAATTCTTTTTTTGATACACCAAACCCTAATTCAGACAGTCTGTGAACTAATGCATGTCTACCTGAACGGCTTGTTAGAACTATCTCATGGCCAGGTATGCCGATACTTTTTGGTGTCATAATTCCAAAAGTGGATTCTTTTTTTAATATTGCATCCTGATGAATCCCTGAGGCATGAGCAAATGCATTTTGTCCAACAATTGCCTTATTTGACTGAACCAGCATACCTGTAAACCTGCTGACTAATCTTGATGTTCTATAAATCTCCTCTGTTTTTATATCTGTATCTACCTTGTAAATATCTTTCCTCACTTTTAAAGTCATAACAATTTCTTCTAAGGAAGCATTCCCGGCTCTCTCACCTAATCCGTTTATAGTGCATTCAATCTGCCTGGCACCATTTTTAATGGCAGAAAGTGAATTTGCCGTGGCCAGACCCAGATCATTATGGCAATGAACAGATAAAACTGTTTTATTAATATTAGGGACAATATTTAACAATTTCCTTATCAACTCTCCAAATTCTTCCGGCTCTGCATAGCCAACAGAATCTGGAATATTTATAGTGCTTGCACCCGCTTTTATAGTTTCTTCTACAACCTGACAAAGATAATCAAAATCTGTCCTTGAGGCATCCATGGGAGAGAACTCAACATCATCACAGTAATTTCTCGCATATTTAACGGCTTCAACTGCTCGCCTTAAAACTTCTTCTCTTGTTGTATTGGTAATGTACTTTACATGTATATCTGATGTTCCGATGAAAGTATGAATTCTTGGTTTCTTAGCAGACTTTAGTGCTTCTCGACAAGCATCTATATCTTTTTTTACTGCTCTGGCCAAACCAGCAATAATAGGTTTTTTAAGTACTCTGGCTATTTCTCTTACAGAAATTAAATCACCCGGTGATGAAATTGGAAAACCGGCCTCAATAACATCTACATTTAATTTTTCAAGTTGTCTGGCTATCTCAATCTTTTCATCTTTGGCAATAGATGCCCCAGGCACTTGTTCTCCATCTCTTAGTGTTGTATCGAATATTATTATTTTTTCTCTCATTGTTTTCTCCTCAATAAACCAAAGATAGCTTTACTTAATCCTATAATTAAATATCCTACTGTTAGAACAAATATAGTTACTTCTGGCTTTATAACCAAAATCATAACAATTATAATTGTAATTATTAATATTACAAAAGATATTTTCCCTTTAGTTATGTACTGCTTAAAAGATGGAAACTTTATAGAACTTACCATTAAACCGGCTAAACCTAACATTAAAATTGGAATTATAATTTGGTTAACTATATTAACATTTTCAGCGAACCAACCCATGGCTTTGTCAAAAAATAATTTAGGTGCTTCGACATAATACCATTCTCCCCACTGGCTGAAAAGTGTATAGGAAACAAGTATGCCCGCAGCAGCTGGAATAGGAAGTCCGGTAAAATTTTTTGAATCTGTTTTTACATGACTACTATTAAATCTGGCTAATCTTAATGCACCACCTATGACATAAACGGATGCAAAAAACCAACCTAATTTGCCATGATATCTTAAAACGGAAAGATAAAGTATAACAGCCGGTGCTATTCCAAAAGATGTTAAATCTGCGAGTGAATCAAACTCTAGACCAAACGCACTATCAGTTTTGGTTAATCTGGCTATAATGCCATCTAATAAATCAAGCACCATGGCCAGTAAAATAAGCCAACTTGATAATACGAATGGTCTTAAAACATCCTCATACTTTACTAATTTCAATGCATCATTTACTGCAAATATTAATGCCAGAAACCCACAAAACAAATTAGTCGAAGTAAGTAAATTTGGAAAAAGTGTTAATTTTTTATTCATTTACTTTTTCTGCTTTCCTCACTGTCTTTGCTCATGTAACCAATTACTGTCTTGCCTGCAAATACTTTCATCCCTTGGACAACATCTAAAGTTACATTTCTCGGAAGAAAAATTTCTACTCTCGAACTAAATCTAATCATTCCTATTCGTTCCCCTGCTTTTAGATCCTCCCCTTCTTTAACCCAGGCAATTGCTTTTTGCACAAAAAATCCTGCTATTTGTTTTACGACAACGGGTATTTCACCTTTTATCACAAATATATTTTGACTATTTTTCTTCCCAGCAGCTGATTTATAAGCAGGCAAAAAACTTCCTTTTACTTTTTTAATCTTTTCTATAACTCCACTAATTGGCATCCTTTGGATATGCACATTAAATAAAGACAAGTATATACTCACTTTTTTAAATTTACCTTTTAAGTCTTTTACTTCAACTCCATCTTCAATTGAAACTATCTTTCCGTCTGCTGGCGAAAGGACTGATCCTTTAACTAATCTTATTTTCCTCTCCGGATCCCTATAAAAATAAGATATGACAAAAACCATCAGTAAACAAAATCCTGTTGCCCAGGTACCTATCCAGGCATACCTCCAGGCAAGCAAGAAATAAGTAAAGGCCCAAATGAATAATGTAAAGATCACTAACAAAACTAATGGAAACATTATTTCCTTCTCTGCAATCGGTAATCTTTTCATATTACACCTCCAAAATAAATATTATTTTTTTATCCATGACATCATACTTCTTAATGTCTTACCAACTTTTTCAATTAAATGTTCTTTATCTTTATTCATTAACGCATTAAATACTGGCTTGCCGGCCATGTTTTCTACAATCCATTCATTTGCAAATTTTCCACTTTGAATTTCTTCAAGTATTTTTTTCATTTCTTTTTTAGTTTCATCAGTAATAATTCTTGGACCTCTGGTAACATCTCCATACCTGGCCGTAGTACTTATCTTCTCTCTCATACCATGTATCCCTGCTTCATACATTAAATCACAGATAAGTTTTAATTCGTGCATACATTCAAAATATGCTACCTCTGGCTGATATCCGGCTTCGGTAAGTGTTTCAAACCCTGCTTTTATAAGTGATGTTGCACCACCACAAAGAACTGCTTGCTCACCAAATAAATCTGTCTCTGTTTCCTCTTTAAATGTAGTCTCTAATACCCCAGCTTTAGTTGCTCCAATCCCTTTAGCATATGCAAGTGCCGTTTGTTTCGCCTTACCAGAAGCATCCTGGTACACGGCTATTAAAGCAGGAACACCCCTTCCTTCTTCATACTGCCTTCTAACTAAAAAACCAGGCCCTTTAGGTGCGATCATAATCACATCTATTTCAGGTGGAGGAACAATTTGATTAAAATGAATATTAAACCCATGAGAGAATACCAATGTTTTCCCTTTTTTCATACTCTTTGCTACTGAATCTTTGTAAAGTCTTGCCTGAAGATCATCCTGTGTTAAAATTTGAATTAAATCTGCCTTTTCTGCTGCTTCTGTCGCTGTCATAATTTTCATTTTGTCTTTTTTTGCTGCCTCATATGCAGGAGTATCTGGTAAGTCACTGACAATAACATCTATTTTGCTATCCCTTAAATTTAAACCTTGCGCGCGCCCCTGATTACCATATCCTATAATAGCCACGATTTTACCTTTAAGATACTTTAAATCCGCATCCTTATCACAGTACACTCTTGCCATAATTTCCCTCCTTAAATTACCACTTATCCTGGAATCAGGGTCGTCCCTGACATACCTTTTTACATTGTCTTTATTTTATAACATAATTTTAATTAAGTCAATCTAAAATTTATTTATTTATAAGATTGTATAAAATTTTCTATAGACCTGTCATATATTTTTTCAACAGACTTCTGGAAAAAACATCCCGGAATTTCACCACTATCTCTATGATACGCTACACATTCACAGCATAATCCTTTTCGACTACACGGCTCATATGTACATATACATTTCTTTAAATTATTAGATTTTTTACATTCCATCTTTCTCTCCTATAATTTTTTAATTCGTAATGTTTTATCTGGCTGCCGGGGAAGGGCTCGAACCTTCAGCTACCTGATCCAGAGTCAGGCGTCCTACCATTAGACGACCCGGCAACAAAAAAACAGGGACAGACATTTTTTCACAATTTATCTTCAAAAATTATATCACTATTTAGTATAAAATCTATTACAAATTTCGCAGGCTGAAGCCTGCGGCTACCAAACCATGTACCTTTCACTGACCCATTACTTTGGCAAATACTTATTACCTCACTCAATATTATTTATTCTCTCTAATCTCATTTCTTTTAAACCATTTACTACAAACTTTGCATCTTTTTTGTCTTCTTGGGCTCAACATAGTTCATTCCCCAAAAGTTTGTCTGTCCCTATTTTGACTTTTGACTCTGACCCCTTTTTATGATCGACGTTTAAAACTGCGAAATC
The DNA here is from genome assembly GCA_043822305.1 of Candidatus Firestoneibacteriota bacterium. Taxonomy (GTDB): domain Bacteria; phylum Oederibacteriota; class D2-FULL-39-29; order D2-FULL-39-29; family JBDRBU01; genus JBDRBU01. Next base: position 11,531 of record JBDRBU010000087.1, on the reverse strand, counting down.
TGTTTCGTTGTGGACGATACACTCTACCAGAGGCTTTTGGGGTGTAGGAAAAATGTTTCTTGGGTAGACGAGGATGAGCAGAAAGAGGAATTGATGTCCTGATAATTTTCTCGATATTTTTAACATCACTTCCTTGATCAGGAGTTGCAAAGGCAATAGAATGACCTTTTATTCCAGCCCTTCCAGTTCGCCCAATTCTGTGGACATAATTTTCTGGATCATCAGGCAGGTCGTAATTTATAACAAGTTCGATATTAACTACATCAATACCCCGGGCGGCAATATCTGTTGCAACAAGGATACGATATTTTCCGGACTTAAATCCGCTCAGGGCCTCCTTCCGTTGCCATAATGTTCTGTCTGAATGAATCTCAGCCGCAGCATAACCCATTTTCACCAGAAAACTCGTCACTTTTCGTACTCCTATTCTTGTTCGCACAAACAGAAGTACCGAGCCGGTGTATTGTTTAAGCAGTTCAGTTAGAAGCATCCCTTTCATATCCTTACTGACAATAAACATTTCCTGAGAAATAAGATCAGGAGCTGTCCCTGTAGGTGCTATCTCGGTATGTATTGGCAGATGCATATAGGTGGACGCAATCTTCACTATACTAGGTGGAATCGTTGCTGAAAATAGCATAGTCTGGCGGTCTTTGGGTATACACCTTAGAATTTGTTCTATTTGCGGAGCAAAGCCCATATCAAGCATACGGTCGGCCTCATCAAGAACAAGAATATTCACATTATCAAGACGAGTGTTTCGCCGATTTATATGATCAATGAGACGACCAGGGGTGGCAATGATAATTCGAGGATCATTTTTCAAAGACAATGTTTGGGCATGCATAGATTCTCCACCTATGACTATTATTACTCTCATCTTAAATATTGGGGCAAACTTTTTAAATACTTCGTTAACTTGTATGGCTAGTTCGCGTGTAGGAACAAGCACTAGTCCCCTGCTTTTATTCTGTGCCAGTCGCTGAATCATCGGTATGCAGAAAGCAAGCGTCTTTCCTGTGCCGGTCTGTGCAATCCCTATAATATCCTTACCATCAATAGCTATGGGTATGGCTTTATACTGGATAGGTGTCGGTTCGCTAAACTTAAGATTCTCAAGCACATCGAGAAGTCCTGGTGCTATACCAAGCTTATAAAAACTATTTTGTATTAAAGTCATCGACTCTCCTTAATGTAAAATATAATCTTGGTCGTGCTTGATTGCAAAGCAATCAGAGCCGACTCTCCTTATGTTTAATTGCGAAGCAATTAAACCTATCTTTATTAAATAAATGGAGTCGGGGTCGTCCCACAGGGACTTCCTTTGGTCGTCTCTGACCCCAACATACCAGTTTTATTATACACAAATTATTTATTAAATACAACTAAAAAATATTAATTTTTACACGATATGCCCCTCTTGACAAAAATATAAATATGTGTTATCATGCTTATAGTATATTTCATACAAATCATACTTTTCACACTGGAGGTGGAATATGATGTTACCGTTTAAAAATGATATTTGCGGTTCTACAACTGTTGGAGGCAGAGGACAGGTTGTCATCCCGATGGAGGTCAGAAAATCGCTGGGTATCAAACCGAACGATAAATTAATGGTCTTTGCCAATAAGCACAGGAAAACTATAATGCTCACCAGGATGGAAGATTTTAATTTTTTACTGCATAAATTTTCGCAACATATTTCAAAGCTGGAAAACGAGTTCATAGGGAAAAGAGGTAAAAAAAAGTGAAAATGATAAAATTGGTTTCAATAACCATATTTGTTTTTATTGTATCATCTTATTTAAATGCAGAAGAAGCGATGACCTGGGATGATTGCGTTAAGGAAGCAAAGAATAATAACCCCGACCTTATTTCTGCCCAAGAAAGGTTAAAACAGGCAAAGTATGATAAAATAATCACTGAAAGCGTATCGTGGCCACAAATTTCGCTGGGTTTGGGAGAAAATTATTCAAATTCATCATCCTTTTCGTATAGTCTAAATGGCTGACATCCAGGAGACATTAAAGAGCATAACGAATACCATGAGTATGTTGCTCGGAAGCATTGCCTCAATTTCCCTTTTGGTGGGCGGAATAGGCATCATGAACATTATGCTTGTTTCAGTTACGGAAAGGACAAAAGAAATCGGACTAAGGAAAGCCATTGGGGCCCAGGGAAAAGATATCATGTGGCAGTTCCTTATAGAAGCCATTGTCATGACATTTAGCGGGGGAATACTGGGCATTTTGTTTGGAACAGTTATAACCATACCCATATCTACCTTTGCGGGTTGGCCAATTCATATTACATTGTTTTCAATATTGATTGCCACCATATTTTCGGTGGTTATCGGAATCAGTTTCGGTTTTTTCCCGGCCAGAAAAGCTTCCAAACTTAACCCCATAGAAGCGTTAAGGTATGAATAAACAATAAAATTCCCTATAAAATTACTTTGTTCATTCCTTTTTTAAACTTTACAACTTCACCAATTTCATATGATTCTTCTTTCGTTCTTTTAAGATAATTTAGTATTTGGCCACTATCTTTGTCAGAAACAAAAACTACCATGCCTAGACCCATATTAAAAGTTCTAAACATTTCAGTATCGTTTAAATTACCTAATTTTCTTATTAAATTAAATATTGGTAAAACTTTCCAACTATCCTTCTTAATAACAACTGAAAGATTCTTTGGTAAAATTCTTGGAATGTTATCTAAAAATCCTCCACCCGTAATATGGGCTATGCCTTTAATAGTAAACCTTTCCATTAATCTAAATATGACTTTACTATAGGACTTATGGGGTTTTAATAACTCCTGGCCCAAAGTGGTCTTTAACTCTGGGATGAATTCATTAATTTTATATCCAGCTTTTTCTAAAAGCAATTTTCTTGCTAATGTATAGCCATTTGTATGAAGTCCATTAGAAGGTAGTCCAATAATTTTGTCTCCTGCTTTAATATTTCTACCATCTATTATTTTACTCTTTTCAACAACACCGACAACAAGGCCAACTAAATCAAAATCATCTTTTTTGTAAATATCCGGCATTTGAGCCGTCTCTCCACCAATTAAAGCACATCTTTCAAACTTACATGCAGTTGCTAAACCTTTAACAATCTCCGAGATAACTTTTGGCTCTGTCTTGGCCATGGCAATATAATCAAGAAAAAAAAGCGGCTTAGCACCATGAACAAGTATATCGTTAGCACAATGACTAACTAAATCTAGACCAACTGTATCGTACTTTTTTAGTAAACTGGCTATCTTTAATTTTGTCCCTACTCCATCAACACTACTGACTAAGACAGGGGATTTATATTTTTTATAATCAAACTTAAAAAACCCACCAAATTTACCAATATCCGAAAGGACTCCTTTTGTAAAAGTTTTTCTTACAATGGATTTTATCCTGCTTTTTGCCTTATCAGCCATATTAATATCTATACCCGCTTTTTTGTAAGTAAAAGATTTTCTCATAATTCAAATTTAAATTTTTTAGGTTCTTTATCAAAATCAACTGGATAATCTCCACAAAAACAAGATGTACAGTAATTTTCTTTTTTTCCACCAACGGCTTTGACCATTCTATCCATACTTAGATAACCTAAATTCTCTACTTCTAAATATTTTCTAATCTCTTCTACGGTAGAAGATGCGCCTATTAGTTCCTGCCTTGTAGGAGTATCAATTCCATAGAAACAAGGATGTGTAATTGGCGGACAACTTATCCTCCAATGAATTTCTTTTACACCTGCTTCTCTTAACATTTTTACAATCTTTCTACTTGTTGTTCCTCTTACGATTGAATCATCTATTACCACTAATTTTTTATCTTTTAAAACTTCTTTTATCGGATTATATTTTATTTTTGCTCCAAAATCTCTTATGGACTGACTTGGTTCTATAAATGTTCTACCAACATAATGATTCCTTATAATCCCGGTTTCAAAAGGAATACCACTTTCAGATGAATATCCTATGGCGGCTGAATTAGCTGAATCTGGTATTGGGACAATAAAATCTACTTTAGCCGGATGTTCCCTATAAAGCTCTTTCCCGAGTTCTTTCCTTGCAATTTGTACACTTTTTCCAAAAATATAACTATCAGGTCTTGAGAAATAAATAAACTCAAATATGCAGTGCGATTGTTTTGTTTTTGAAAATGGTTTAACAGAGATTATACCTTTTTCATTTATAATAACTATCTCACCTGGTTCTACTGGTCTGATATATTCTGCATCCATAATATCAAAAGCACAAGTTTCGGATGCTAAAATAAAACTATCTCCTTTTTTACCAATCGAAAGTGGTCTAAATGCACATGGGTCAACTACTCCAATTAGTTCCTTTTCAGTTAATATTACTAATGAATACGCTCCCTTAACTTTTTTCAATGCATCTATCAGACAATCCAGAAATGTAGATTTATTAGACCGAGATATTAAATGAACTATAACTTCTGTATCTGTTGTTGAAGAAAATATTGAACCAGACGCTTCAAGTTCATCTCTTATAATCGAAACATTTACAAGATTTCCATTATGTGCCATCGCAAGTTGTCCTTTAGAATAAGACACACTTATAGGCTGAGCATTTTTAATATGTGTAGCTCCTGTTGTTGAATACCTACAGTGCCCTATAGCAGACCTGCCTGGCAATCTATCAAAAACTTCAGGTAAAAATATATCTGCAACCAAACCCATCTTAATATGACTATAAATTTTCTCGCCATCTGATGAGCATATACCAGCACTCTCCTGTCCTCTATGCTGTAAGGCATAAAGCCCAAGATAAGTTAATTTTGCGGCCTCATCTGCATTATAAATACCAAATATCCCACACATTGACTTTCCTTTTAATATAGTATATCCAATTCTTATGATAATTACAACCTAATTTATTGCTTTTAATGTATCTACAATCCTATCTAAATTGACATCGGGATAAAAATATTTAACAACATCATCTTCTAAAATAACTTTTGATATCTTTTCTATATCTTTCTTGCTTAAAAAAATATTTATATCTTTAAAACCTAATGGGAGTCCGAGTTTTTTATAAAGTTGAATTTCTTGAAATTCTTTATTTAAAAATTTAAATTGAAATATCACACCAAAGCCAGCAAGATAACCATGAAGAACTTTTCTTGCTTCCGGGATAATACTTAATGCATTTACAAAAGAATGGGCTAATAATGCCCCGCAAGATTCTTTGCCTATGGTACTTACCCATCCACTTAACACCATATTTGCATATATAATTTCTTTAATATTGTCAAATTTATTCGTTATTGTCTTATGTATTTTTTCTGCAATAAAAATTCCAATCTCGCTAAAAACATTTTTTTCAACCAAATTAGATTCATAGACTAATTTCGCTTCATAATATTTCGCAAAACTATCCCCAATGCCGGCTAAAAGTAATTCTCTTGGAGCATTTTTTATTATTGTTTCATCCGCCAGGACTAAATCAGCAGATTTATTTAAATTAATTATATCTTTATAAACTCCGTTCTTAGAATAAACGATAGAAACATTCGTCCAGCTAGCACAAGTTGAAGCTGAAGTAGCCAATACCACTGTTGGTAAATTCAACTTAAAACTAACTAATTTTGCCGTGTCTATTGCTTTGCCACCACCAATTCCAAAAACAAAATCTATTTTTTTATTCTTCGTTTTTTTAATAATATTATTTACTTCTTCCAGACAACATTCACCGGAGAATATAAAAAGATTATTTTGAATCTTATTTTTTTTAAAAGAATTAGACAAATTTTTATAAAACTTCTTATAAATATTATTATCACAGATTACTAAGGTAGAGCCCCCAACTGTTTTACAATAATACCCTGCTTTATCTAATAAATTTTCTTCCTGAATATAAATTGAGGGACCGGAATTAAGATTGAAACTTTCTGGCTTTTTAAGAGATATTTCTTTTTTCTTTAAATATTCAAACCATCTCATCTTAATGCAATTTCAACTGGCAGGTAGGATTTATAAAAAGACAAAGAAGACTTTGGTCTTTCTTTTTCAATTAGTTCTGATACTGTTTTAAATTCAAAACCTTTTTCTTTTAATACCTTTATTATTTCTGGCAGTGCTTTCATGGTTACATCAATCCCACTATGCATCAGTATTATATCACCATTGGAAGGGTTATTCAACACTCTACTTTTAACTGAATTACTATCTTCACAGCCATAATCTCCTGAACTTATAGACCACAAAATCGTTTTAAAACCTCTCGCCTTGGCCATGTTTAGGACATTATTATTGTATCTGCCGGATGGTGGCCTGAATAAATTCACATTCACACCACATACATTTTTTATTTCTATTCTACTTAACTCCAATTCTTTTATTATTAAACTATTCGAGAGGGTTGTTAACATCGGATGATTATAAGTATGATTTCCTATTTCATGACCTTTCTTATAAATTTCGTTCAACAAGAACGGATATTTTTTCACCATTTTTCCAACCACAAAAAATGTTGCTTTAACATTATTTTTTTCTAAGATATCTAGCAATTTATAAGTATATTCCAAATGTGGACCATCATCAAAAGTTAAAGCAATACTTTTAGTGTGATTTTGATTTTTAACAACACTATTTTCTTCGGTAGGGGTAAAAATTGCTGTTACAATTTTTGTAAAAACAAATATTATTGAAATAAAAACCAAAACAACTAATGTTCTTCTTAAATATAATTCAAATTTTGTCAATTTTTCTCCTTATCACTCTACTAAAGTACTCGGGGTCGTCCCTGACCCCGAGTGCCATATATTATGCCTGATAAATCACACAGGCTAAAGCCTGCGACTACATTAATCATGGTAGGCGCGATAGGAGTTGAACCTATGACCTCTGCTCTGTGAAAGCAGCGCTCTAACCAACTAAGCTACGCGCCCAAGTTTATCATTATTATAATTTAAAAAAGGAAAAGATTTATTTTTTAGCATAAATACGCGGGTCAATAGTAGCAGGATCTACCGCTCTTCCATATCTTCTTACTTCATAATGCACATGAGGACCTGTCGTATGTCCTGTAATACCAACTAAAGCAATTGCATCTTCTCTTTTAACTTCATCGCCTTTTTTTATCAATATTTTGCTACAATGAGCATACCTCGTTGTAAATCCATAACCATGATCAACTATTACAAGTAATCCATATCCACCTAATTTTCCGGCAAATATAACTTTACCATCACCTGTTGCTTTAATTTTAGAACCAATTCTATTAGCAATGTCTATACCCATATGCCAGTCTTTTTTATCTTTACTATCCGAATCACCCATATAATCCAAAACCATTTTCCCGTAGCCAAAAGTTGAAGTAATATATCCTTTTATTGGAAGTCCTTTTGGTGTTGCTGACCAAATAGACCTTTGCTTTAAAATATATTTTTCAACTTCTTTAAAACTTTGTTCTCTCAACTCTATCTCTGCGACCATCTTATTAAGTGTTTCCTTAATATCATCTTTTTTAATCTCAGAATTTAGTAAATTTTCTAAAGATTTCTGGTCAGTTTTAGTAGGACCACCCATCCCTTTACCCTCAACAAGAGCTTTTTTATTCTCATAGCCAACCATTTCTTTTAACTTTTTCTCCTGCTCGGCAAATTTTTGAACTCTATCTTGCAATTTTTCAAATTGCTCATTTAAGACAAACGCTTTATCTTTTAAAATTTTTACTGACTCTTGAGAAACATTATAATCAATATTACATTTAATTATATAGACAGAATAAGAAACTACAGATAAAACCAACAAGAATGAAAATATCGCTATGACTAATGGGGTTTTAAACTGGAATATTTTAACATTATGATGGGGAACAATCATTATTGTGATTTTTTTACCAAAAATCTTTTCTAAAATATTTTTATGCATACTTAATTATACATTACTTTTTTATTTTAGTCAATAAAAACTCAAGAATTTTAAAAATAACTCCGACCCCTTTTTATATCTTTGTTTATTCTTTTAATTAATTCATCTGCATTATCAAAATAAATACTGTTTCTTATTTTTTTTAAAAAAGTTACCTCTACAATTTTGTTGTATATGTTTCTTTTAAAATCAAAGATATAAACTTCCGGAATAAGATTTCTTTCATCGAGGATATCAAAAGATGGTTTACTTATATTGCAAATACCATGATAAATCTTGCTATCAATTTTAATATTTACTATGTAAACGCCTTTCAAAGGAATAGATTCATTGAAAACTTTTATATTTGCCGTCGGAAATCCTAATATTCTGCCTCTTTCCTCGCCTTTTACAACTTTACCAATTACAGAATAAGACCTTCCCAGCATCCTTTTAGCCATATTTAGATTACCATTAACTATAAATTTTCTTATATTAGTACTGCTGACAACTACATTACTTACTTTAACGGGTTTAACAATATCAACTTTAAAATTATACTTTTTGCTCTCTTTTTTCAGAAATTCTACATTACCTTCTTTGTCTCGGCCAAAACAATAATCAAAACCAACTATTATTTTTTTTATTTTTAATTTTTTTATCAATATTTTTTCTATAAAATTTTTAGCAGAAATTCTCGCAAATTTTTTGTTAAAATTTATAATTATTAAAATATCTATACCAAATCCTTTAATGATTTTTTCTTTTTGAGTTAAGGTTGTTAAATTTAAAGGTGCAGAATTATGTGTGGTTTTCATCGGATGGGCTTCAAAGGTTAGAACTACGCTTTTACCCACGCACCAGAAGGTGCAGGGTTTTGTCTCTTTTACGAGTTTTTTTATTATCTTCTGATGTCCTAAATGAACACCATCAAACACTCCGAGTGTAATTACTGTATCCTTTAATCTTCGCAAATAACTACTGCCTAATCCCTTTAAAACGATCATTATTTTAATAAACTACTTTATTTAAAGGATACTCAATAATTCCAGAAGCACCAAGACTTTTTAATTTGGGAATAATTTCTCTAACTATATTTTCATCTATTATAACTTCTATAGCCACCCATTTAGGGTCAACAAGTGAAGAAATTGTTGGTTGTTTCAAAGCAGGTAATGTTGAAATGATGTCTTTCAATTTGTTTTTCGGGAGATTCATTTTAAGTCCAACTTTTGTTTCTGCTTCAAGTGCGCCTTTAAGTAAAAGTGCAATATTCTCTATCTTGTTTCTCTTATCTTTATTTTTCCAACTTTCATTATTTGCAATTAACACTGTATAAGATTCCATAACCACCCCAATTGTTTTTAAATTATTTGCCATTAAAGAAGAGCCTGTTTCCGTTAGTTCAACTACGGCATCAACTAATTCGGGAGGTTTTGCTTCAGTTGCACCCCAGGAAAACTCTACATCTGCTTTAACATTATTTTCTTTTAAGAACTTTTTTGTTACTGATACAAGTTCAGTAGCGATTCTTTTTCCATTTAAATCTTTTATACTGTTTATTTTTGAATCACTTGGAACGGCAACAATCCATTTCACTTGTGTTAAACCACTTTTTGCATACAAAAGTTTAACAACTTCAACAACATCTGCATCGCTTTCTAAAACCCAGTCTTTACCTGTTAACCCAACATCCAATTTTCCTGCTTCAACATATCCTGGAATTTCTTGTGCTCTTATAAATCTTGCTTTTATTTCCGGATCGTTAATATAAGGAATGTATGACCTACTTCCTATCAAAATATTAAATCCAGCCTTTTTAAACATTTTTATCGTGGATTCCTGTAAACTTCCTGCTGGTAATCCTAATTTTATCATATCAACCTCCTGACCACAAAATCCCCGACTTCAGAAGTAGATAAGCCCATCTTCCCTGCTGATAAACTTTTAATCTTTCCGCTTGTAAGTACATTAACTACAGCATTTTCAATTGCTTTTGCTGCTTCTTTTTCTCCTAAGATTTCAAGCATCATACCACCCGCACAAATAGCCGCCAGTGGATTAATTATATTTTTACCAGCATATTTAGGAGCAGACCCCCCTATTGGTTCAAACATTGAAATACCAGTTGGATTAATATTCCCTCCGGCGGCAATACCCATTCCACCCTGAATCATTGCTCCCAGATCAGTAATAATATCACCGAACATATTCTCAGTTACGATCACATCAAAAAATTCCGGATTTTTTACCATCCACATAGTGGTAGCATCAACATGAGCATAATCTCTATGAATATCCGGATAAAACTTTTTGCCCATTTCTTCAAATGCTCTTAGCCACAAATCACCCGCATATGTTAACACATTTGTCTTATGACAGAGAGTTAATTTTTTATTTTTATTTCTGTTCCTTGTATATTCAAAAGCAAATTTTAGACATCTATCAACTTCTTTTCTTGTATAGGTCATAATTTGCGTGACAACTTCATTTTTTTTACCCTTATTCTTTACATCACCCTTACCCCTGTAAAGTCCACTTGTATTTTCCCTTATTACAACAAAATCTATATCACTCGGTCCTTTATCTCTTAATGGTGTCCAAACATTTGGATATAAGTTTACTGGTCTTAAATTTATATACTGGTCAAAATGAAATCTTAAGGCTAGCAGTATACCATGTTCCAAAATTCCTGGTTTTACATCTGGATGTCCTATAGCACCTAAATATATAGCATCATATTTGGATATTTCCTTTAAATCTTTTTTATCGAGTGTTTTTCCTGTCTTTAAGTATCTTTCCCCACCAAAATTATATTGAGTAAAATTTAATATTATATTATATTTTTTAGCAGCCGTGGTTAATACTTTTACTCCTTCTCTTATAACCTCTGGACCCGTTCCATCACCAGGAATTACAGCTATATTATATTTTTTACTCATCTTTCCACCCCTCCTCCTTAATTACAAGTAATATTATGCCAGATAATATACATTTTGTCAATGGATTTAGAAAATGACTCTGACCCCCTAACGGGGTTTACTTTATCACTGTTATAGAATCAAGATTTTTATACAAAAGACAAATATATGGAAACTTACCATAAATTTTTTGTGGTTTTTCTTCTAATTCAGGAATATTTTTTACCCTGCCGGCTAAATAATCAGAAATCCTTTCTCTCGTTACTTTAAGTCTGCTTATCAAACCACCATATCTCACATCAAGAACTTCTAAACCAAATGGTTTTCTTTCATAAAGCCATAACTTCCTGTGTGTTTTCCAAAGGTTATTTATCTTCTTTTCAACTATTGAAAGATTTTTTAATTCTTTTTTAAGTTTTTCTTTATCTTTAGATTTATATGCCAGATAAACATCATTTCTTATGTCTGCTTTAAACCTTAAACAATCTGAAATAGCATACGCATATTGAAATAATAATTTATTTTTTTCATCTGCTCTTTTTACAATTAACTTCATTTTTTTATATATATTTTCATAAAAAGGAATGAATTACCCCGACGCAGAGCGTCGAGGTATCCAAAATCTAAAACAATTTCATTTGATCTCTGTATATCTTTTTGTAATCCAACCCCGGCCCTTTAACATAATTTCTTATTACTTCTTCGTTCCCAGATGCTCCAACTG
>JBDRBU010000086.1:0-11942 GCA_043822305.1 Candidatus Firestoneibacteriota bacterium | reverse complement strand
CAGTTGGAGCATCTGGGAACGAAGAAGTAATAAGAAATTATGTTAAAGGGCCGGGGTTGGATTACAAAAAGATATACAGAGATCAAATGAAATTGTTTTAGATTTTGGATACCTCGACGCTCTGCGTCGGGGTAATTCATTTATCATGCTTGTGGGTATTGTGGCCACCAATGCTATTGTTTTGATTGACTTTATTATTAAACGAAGAGAAGTTGAAGAAGACAGGAGAAAGGCAATTATTGATGCGGCTGAAACAAGACTCCGCCCTATTTTGATTACAGCCATGGCCACAGTTGTTGCTTTACTTCCTATTGCCATTGGCTGGCATGAAGGTATGGATATGGAAATTCCAATGGGCATTACTGTTATTGGTGGATTATTTGCCTCAACATTTTTAACTCTTTTTATTATTCCAATAGTGTATGAAATATTTGATAATATAACACAGAAAAAATCGGCCAAAGCAAAAGCAAATTAATTTACTCTGTTGCTGCCTGTATGTCGGGGTCAGGGACGACCCCGACTCCATTTATTTAATGGCCTATCCGTTTAAAGTACGCATAACATTGCTTAAAAGATAAGGAGATGAAGTATGGGAAAAGTAAAAAAACTTTCGTTTTTAGATAGGTTTCTAACTGTCTGGATATTTTTGGCAATGGCCGTTGGAGTTTTTACCGGGTATTTTGTATCAGGAGTTGAGGATTTTATTAATAGTTTTAGTGTTGAAACTACGAACATACCCATAGCCATTGGTCTTATTCTTATGATGTACCCGTCTCTGGCAAAAGTAAAATACGAAGAGATGGGGAAGGTCTTTAAGAACTGGAAAGTTCTTGGACTGTCTTTGATTCAGAACTGGGTGATTGGACCAATTCTCATGTTTATGCTTACCATTATTTTCATGAGAGGTTATCCGGAATATATGGTGGGACTTATAATGATAGGCCTTGCAAGATGTATTGCCATGGTTATTGTGTGGAATGAACTTGCTAAGGGTAACAGGGAATATGCAGCAGGACTTGTTGCTTTTAATTCTATTTTTCAGGTTTTATTTTACAGCGTATACGCCTGGGTGTTTATTGCTGTGCTTCCTCCATTTTTCGGTATTAAAGGAAGCATTGTTCAAATCACTATCTGGCAGATTGCCAAGAGCGTTTTTATTTATCTAGGCATTCCGTTTATCGCTGGAATAATTACCCGATTTTCTCTTATTAATTTAAAAAGTAAAGAGTGGTATGAGACAAAGTTTATTCCAAAAATAAGTCCGATAACACTTGTTGCCCTTCTTTTTACAATAGTTGTAATGTTTAGCTTAAAAGGAAAACTTATTTTAACAATTCCTTTGGATGTCTTAAGGATTGCTGTTCCACTTCTCATCTATTTTGCTGTAATGTTTCTTGTTAGTTTTTGGATGGGCAAAAAAATTGGAGCGGATTATTCAAAGACAACAACTATTGCCTTTACTGCTGCAAGTAATAATTTTGAATTAGCCATTGCGGTTGCTGTTGCCGTCTTTGGAATGAACTCAGGGGCTGCTTTTGCTGCTGTTATCGGACCTTTGGTAGAAGTTCCAGTGATGATAGGACTTGTAAATGTTGCGTTGAAATTTAAAGATAAATATTTTGCAGAGGATAAAGTATTTTATTAAGTCCCTACCATTTGTCTAATATTCTGCTTATAGGCAGAAATATTAAATTTTCACATTTCTGTTTTATTTCTTCTCAAATTGTTGTATAATACTATAATGTATATACCGCAGGCTAAAGCCTGCGACTACCAGTGCATTAATAATGTTTTCGGAGGATGTAAATATGCTATCAAAAATACTTAGTTCGGCAACAATAGGCGTAGATGCATATATAGTAGATGTGGAAGTTGATTTATCGCCTGGGCTTTCAAGTCTTTCGATGATAGTAGGTCTTCCCAATATGGCGGTTAAAGAAAGCAAAGTTAGAGTTAAATCGGCTATAAAGAATTCTGGGTTTAAATTTCCATATGATCGGATGACTGTAAATTTAGCACCGGCTAATATTAAAAAAGAAGGGGTGGCATTTGATTTACCCATGGCCATAGGGATTTTATCTTCATCTGAACAAATCAAAGGAAACTATCTGGACTATATATTTATTGGAGAATTATCATTAAATGGTGATTTAAAGCCAGTGAAAGGAGTAATTTCAATAGCCATGGCCGTAAAGGATAATAGTAAAAAAGGTATTATATTACCAATGGAAAATGCAGATGAAGCCGGAATTGTAGATGGTGTAAAAGTTTATCCAGCGAAAAATTTAAGAGAGGTTGTAGAATTTTTAAATGGAGAAAAGGAAATTCCAGAACATAAGATGGATTTAAATAAAACATTTGAAAATTTATTAAAATATGAGATAGATTTTAATGAAGTAAAAGGGCAAGAGTATGCAAAAAGGGCCTTAGAGATTGCAGCCGCCGGAGGACATAATATAATCATGATAGGTTCACCCGGTTCTGGAAAGACGATGTTAGCCAGAAGACTTCCTACAATCTTACCTGATATTAGTCTGGAAGAATCTATAGAGACAACAAGAATTCATAGTGTCGCCGGGATATTATATAAAAGTAAATCAATTATTTCAAACCGTCCATTCCGTTCTCCACATCATACTGCTTCCGATGTAGCCCTGATCGGAGGTGGTAGCATTCCAAAACCAGGAGAAGTTAGTTTAGCCCATAATGGAGTTTTATTTTTAGATGAATTATCTGAGTTTGATAAGAATGTTTTAGAAGTTCTAAGACAGCCCCTTGAAGATGAATTTATAAATATATCCCGTGCTTCAGTCTCAGTTATGTTTCCAGCAAGATTTATGCTTGTGGGTGCGATGAATCCTTGTCCTTGTGGATATTTTCAGGACACAAGAAAAGAATGCAAATGTACTACGGGTGAAATTCAAAAATATTTAAAAAAGATTTCAGGTCCTCTTTTAGACAGAATCGATATTCATATAGAGGTTCCATCAGTAAAATTTCAGAACTTGTCAAATGAAACTTATGGTGATAGTTCAAGTGTGATAAAGAATAGAGTAAATAAGGCCAGAGCGATTCAAAGGCAAAGATTTAAGGGTGCAAAAATTTATTGTAATGCTAATATGAATCCCAGACTAATAAAAAAGTTCTGCGAATTAAAAGAAGATAGTATGAATTTATTAAAAACGGCCATAGACAAGTTAGGATTAAGTGGCAGAGCGTATGATAAGATTTTAAAGGTGGCCAGAACTATTGCTGATATTGAAGAAAGCGAAACAATAGAAATACAGCACATATCCGAAGCCATACAATACAGAAGTTTAGACAGGTATTTTTAGAAAAGGTGGCAGAGTCATTTTTTAAATAGAAATAAAGAAATTCTTGACTCTGACCCCATTTATTCATTTGATTTTTAATAGGTTTTTTGGTAAAATGATTGAAGTATCTTTGGAGGTTGCGTTGCAAACAAAAGAATTACAGCCGATAAAAGAAAAAATTGTTCCGGTTTATATTGAGGAGGAAGTTAAATCTTCATATATCGATTATGCCATGAGTGTTATTGTGGGGAGAGCTCTTCCAGATGTAAGGGATGGTTTAAAACCAGTGCAGCGAAGAATCCTTTATGCCATGAATGATATGGGGTTGCATCATAATAAGCCGCACCGAAAATCAGCAAAAGTTATTGGTGAAGTTTTAGGTAATTATCATCCACATGGTGATGTTGCTGTCTATGAGTCTATGGTCAGGATGACTCAGGATTTTGTCTATAGATACCCATTTTTAGATGGACAAGGAAATTTTGGTTCAATAGATGGCGATCCTCCAGCAGCCATGCGTTATACAGAGATAAGATTATCGGCCATGGCTGAAGAAATCTTAGCCGATATTGATAAAAATACAGTTGATTTTATTCCTAATTATGACCAGTCTAAAGAAGAACCGGTGGTTTTACCAACAAAACTTCCTAATTTACTAATAAACGGATGTTCTGGTATAGCCGTTGGCATGGCCACAAATATTCCCCCGCACAATCTTTCTGAAGTTATAGATGGACTTATAATGTTAATTGAAAATCCTGATATCAGTTTAGAAAAATTAATGACAGCCATAAAAGCACCAGACTTTCCAACCGGTGGATATATTTTAGGGAAAGACGGAATTAAAGATGCGTATCGGACAGGAAGAGGTTCTTTAACTTTGCAAGCAAGGACAAAAGTTGAAGATATAAAAGGCGGGAAAGAAAGAATTATAGTTTATGAAATTCCATATCAGGTAAATAAATCACAACTCGTAGAGCATATTGCAAATCTTGTTAGAGATAAAAAGATGGAAGGAATTTCTGATATAAGAGATGAAAGTAATAAAGAAGGGATAAGAATTGTTATAGATATAAAAAGGGATGAAAATGTTCAGATAGTTTTAAATCAATTATTTAAACATACATCGCTTCGAACTACTTTTGGCGTAATAATGCTTGCTTTAGTTGATCGAGAGCCTCAGGTACTTAATTTGAAAGGTGTTCTTGCTCAGTATGTTGATTACAGGAGAAATGTTATCGTCAGAAGAACAAAATTTGAATTTGATAAAGCAGAAAGAAGACTTCATATAATTGAGGGTTTAAAGATTGCCTTAAAAGAATTAAATAAAATTGTAAAATTAATTAGAAATTCAAAAGATACTGAATCGGCTAGAAATGGATTGATAAAGAGTTTTAAATTTTCTTCGATTCAAGCCCAAGCAATACTTGATATGAGATTGCAACAGTTAACAAACTTAGAAAGAAATAAAATAGAAGAAGAGTACAAAGAACTAACAAAACTTATTTCTAAACTAAAAGATATCTTAGCCGACCCAAAAAAAGTGTTATCTATTATTAAGGAAGAATTGTTGGAAGTAAAGAAGAAGTATGGTGATGCCAGAAGGACTGAAGTAATAGAAAAAGCCGAAGAAATTAAAATAGAAGATTTGATTAAAGAAGAAGATGTTGTTGTTGCTTTATCCCATACTGGCTATGTAAAGAGGTTACCTGTTTCTTCATATAAGGCTCAAAAAAGAGGCG
The DNA here is from genome assembly GCA_043822305.1 of Candidatus Firestoneibacteriota bacterium. Classification (GTDB taxonomy): domain Bacteria; phylum Oederibacteriota; class D2-FULL-39-29; order D2-FULL-39-29; family JBDRBU01; genus JBDRBU01. The sequence continues at coordinate 6,883 of JBDRBU010000086.1, read as the reverse complement.
GTAAGGGAATTACTGGTATGGAGACAAAAGAAGAAGATTTTGTTGAAGATTTATTTATTACAACTACAAAAGATTATTTATTATTTTTTACAAATAAAGGAAATGTTTTCTGGCTTAAAGTTTATGAGATACCAGAAGCAGGTAGATATGGTAAAGGAAAACCTATAATAAATTTAATAAATATAGAAAAAGAAGAAACTATATCAGCGGCAATTTCTGTTAAAGAGTTTAAAGATGATATGTATTTGATTATGACAACAAAACAAGGGGTTATTAAAAAGACAAAACTTTCTGAATATAGCAATCCAAGGTCAAATGGTATTATTGCAATAAAAATAAGAGAAAAAGATGAGTTAATCGGAGTTAAAATAACTAATGGAAAAAAAGATATGATTCTGGCAACAAGGAATGGTCGGGCTATCAGGTTTAAAGAAGATGTGATCAGAGAAGTAGGAAGATCGGGAATTGGTGTCAGGGGTATAAGATTAGGGAAGGAAGATTATGTTGTGGGAATGGAAGTAGTAGAAGAAAAAGCAGGTTTGCTTACGGTAACTGAAAATGGTTATGGTAAAAGAACAGATTTAGATGCATATAAGGTTCAAAGTAGAGGTGGTAAGGGTTTAATTAATATAAAAGCCAGTGACAGAAATGGATTGGTTGTAGGAATTAAGGAAGTAAAAGAAGATGATGAGGTAATGGTCATAACATCCTCAGGGTTGGTTATAAGGAGTAAAGTTTCTGGTGTTAGAATGACCGGTCGTTCAACTCTGGGAGTTAGATTGATAAAATTAGACAAAGAAGATAAAGTTACGGCCTTAGCCAGATTAGCCTTCAAGGAGGAAGAGTAGTTTGTAGTCGCCCAATTACAGGAGAGGTAATGACTAAAAAACTTTTTTTAATTTTTATTATGTTATCTTATATGTGTTTTGCAGGAGAAAGAGGAGATGCGTTTAAAAAGGGACATGAAGCGGAAGATTACAATGAGGCAATAAAATGGTATAAGAAGGCACTTACTCTTTGTAAGGAAAATGAGAGTGTTCCCAAAGCATGGGCATATAATAATATTGGGTATGCCTATATACGAATAGGTAAATGGGAATTGGCTTTAGAAAACTTAGAAAAGTCTGTTAAGGAATATAGTAAAATACCTGTAGCGTGGAATAATCTGGGTATAGTGTATGAAAATTTAGCTTTGTATAAAAAAGAAAACAAAGAAAATGAGGAGAAAAAGAAAGAATTGTTAATAAAAGCAAAAGAGTCATATGAAAAGGCAGTTAATTTAAAACCAGCCGAAGAAAAATACAAATTAAATAAAGAAAGAGCAGAATCATTAATCCAAAACAGATGAGCGGCACTTTATATATAGTTTCCACGCCTATAGGAAATTTAGAAGATATTACGCTTCGAGCAATAAGAATTTTAAAAGAAATCGATTTAATTGCTGCGGAAGATACAAGAGTTACAAAAAAGTTATTAAATCACTTAAATATAAACAAACGGTTAATAAGTTATTTCGAATATAATAAATCAACAAGAGAAGGATACCTGATAGATTTATTAAAAGACGGCAAGAACATGGCCTTAGTCTGTGATGCCGGTACGCCTTGCATTTCCGATAGCGGATATTTGTTAATAGATTCTGCATATAAAAATAATATAAAAGTAGTTTCTATTCCCGGACCTTCTTCTATAATAGCTGCTTTAAGCATTTCTGGAGTAAATACTGATAGATTTATATTTTTAGGGTTTTTGAAGAAAAAATCTTCTAAAAGAAGAAAAGAACTTGAAAAGTATAAAAACGAAGATAAAGTTATTGTATTTTTTGAGTCACCACACAGGATAATAGAAACATTAAACGATATAAAACAAGTTTTTGAAAATGTATATGTTGTTATTGCCAGAGAAATTACAAAAAAATTTGAGGAGGTTGTAAGGGGAAGCATAGACGAGGTGATAAATTTTTTTCTATCAAAGGAAATTCTTGGAGAGTTCTGTGTAATTGTTAAAAATGTAAAAAAATAGGTCGCTGTCCCTAATTAACCCTAATTAACTATTTATGAGATTATTTAGATTTATTATAGGAATAATTTTAATACCAGTGGCTATAATCTTAACAATTGGATTTATTAAATCATTTGCATTTTTGCAAGAAGTAAAACATTCTGAGGTTGTCTTTCTTAGTGGTTTTTTAAGTTATTTGATTTTACATTTTTTATTTTATAAGCCAATATTCATGCATGTCATGGCCCATGAATTTACACATGCCATCTGGGCTATTATTTTTGGTGGCAAGGTTAAATCATTAAATATTTCAGAAGATGGGGGCAATATTACAGTAGACAAGACGAATTTTTTAATAATTTTAGCACCTTATTTTTTCCCTTTTTATACGGTTTTAGTTATTTTATTATATTTTATAGTTGATAAAAGATTTATTGATTTTGTAATATTTTTTATTGGATTCACTTTAAGTTTTCATTTAGCCTTGACTTTATTTTCTATGAAAGAAAGACAAAAAGATTTAAAAGAAGTTGGCGTGTTTTTTTCTTTGTCTTTCATTTATTGTGTAAATTTATTAATTATGGCTATAATTTTTTCTGTAATTTCTCCACAGTTTTATATTTTGAATTTTTTTAATGAAATATGGAAAATCCTTCTTGGAATTGGAGATTTGATATGCCCGAGTTGCCAGACTTAGAAGTATTTGCAGAGAATTTGACAAAATTGATTTTAAATAAAAAAATTAAAAATGTTAAAATAATAAAAGAAAGGCCCGTATTTCCCTTAAAATCATCCGAATTTATTAGTAAAATAAAAGATAAAAAGGTTGTAAAGATAAATAGAGTTGGCAAACAGTTGCTATTTACATTTGATAATGATGATAAACTCTTAGTTCATTTAATGCTTCATGGTGAACTTATGTATAATAAAATAGCAGATGAGTTGCCAAAATTTACCTGTGTGGTTTTTGAATTTGAAGACAATCATCAATTAATATTTTCTGATTTTACCCAATGGATGAGACTAAAAATAAATTCTGACGACCAAAGGAAGTCCCCGTGGGACGAAAAATTTGGATTAGACCCCTTGAGCAAAGAGTTTACCTACGCCCTAGAAGGTGCGGAGTTTAAAAATAAAAAAGGAAATATCAAACAACTTTTAATGAACCAGAATGAAATAGGTGGTCTAGGCAATGCATATGCTGATGAAATATTATGGAAAGCCGGAATTAAACCAGAGAGACGAATATCAAGTTTAAATGATTCCGAGATAAATAATTTATACAAAACTATTCCAGAAGTATTAAAAAATGCTATAAAAGAAATAAGAAAAGGGCAGAAAGGCGGGATAACCGGAGAAATTAGAGAATTCTTGGCCATTCATGGTAAGAAAAATTGTCCATTAGGGCATAGTATAAAAACTGTTAAAATAGGAGGAAGAGGAAGTGAATATTGTCCGGTCTGTCAGAAATAAACTACCAAGAATTGCAATTGCCATGGGTGACCCGGCGGGAATAGGTCCAGAGGTTATATTAAAATCTTTAAAACACATTAAAAAATTTTGCAAGCCACTTATAATTTGTGATAAAAAGTTTTTAAAAAAGATAGCAGATAAATTAAATATTAAATTAAACGATAAGGACATTCTTGATTTAGAAAATATAAATTTTAAAGTTCGGATTGGCAGGATAAATAAATTAGCCGGTAAAGTATCTGCTGAATATATAAAAAAAGCAGTAGAACTTGCTTTAAAAAATGAAGTAAAGGCAATAGTTACTGCTCCCATAAATAAAGAAAGTCTTAAAAAAGATAAGATTGATTTTCCGGGGCAGACCGAAATGCTCGCCAAATTAACAAATACAAGAAATTTTGCCATGATGCTTATTGGGGATTTTTTAAGAGTAGTTTTAGTCACAACACATGTTTCAATAAAAGATGTATCGAAACTGATAAATAAAAATAATATTTATGAAAAAATAAAATTAACTTCTATCTGGCTTAAAGAATATTTTAAGATAAAAAAACCTGTTATGGCTGTGGCCGGGTTAAATCCTCATTCAGGCGAGAATGGATTGTTTGGAAATGAAGAAGTTGAAAAAATCATCCCGGCTATTAAAAAGGCAAGAAGAAACTTAAAAGTAAAAATTGTTGGTCCAGTTCCTCCAGATGCTTTATTTTATAAAGCCAAAAAAGAAAAATATGATGCTATAGTTTGTATGTACCACGACCAGGGACTAATTCCTTTAAAAATGATTGCTTTTGAAAAAGGAGTAAATATTACATTAGGTCTTCCTATAATAAGAACATCTCCAGACCATGGTACGGCATATGATATAGCCGGAAAAGGTATTGCGAATCCAAATAGTTTTATGGAAGCAGTAAAATTAGCCGCATTTTTAGCAAAAGGATAAATACTTATTGTTATTTTTGAAAGAGTGATATATAATATATCATATGAAATGTTCATTTTGTGGATTTAAAAATGATAAAGTTTTAGATTCTCGTGAGAGCAAAGATGGTAAATCTGTTAGACGAAGAAGAGAATGTTTAAAATGTTCTAAAAGATTTACAACATATGAACAAGTGGAACAAGTGTTACCTGTTGTTGTAAAAAAAGATGGACGAAGAGAAGTATTTGATAGGTTCAAAATATTAAATGGTTTAAAAAAAGCATGCGAGAAAAGGTCTATTTCTTTAGAGACAATGGAAAAGGTAGTGGAAGATATAGAAAAAGAAATTCAGAATAAAATGGAAAAAGAAATATCTGTTTCCAAGATAGGCGATATGGTTATGAGTCATTTAAAGAAATTAGATGATGTTGCCTATGTAAGGTTTGCTTCTGTTTATAGGCAGTTTAAGGATATAAACGAATTTATGAATGAGATTAAAAAATTATTAAATTAATTAGGAGGAGTGATAGTTTATGGCCGTATCAATGAAAAAGAAAATAGCACAAATGTTAGTCGATGAAAGTATAATTACAGATGTGCAGTTACAGGAAGCGTTAAAAGAACAAAAAGCAAGTGGTATAAGATTAGAACAAGCATTAGTAAAACTTGGATATGTGACCAATGATATAATAATGGCTTTTATGGGAACTCAAATGGGAATCCCTACTGTTAGTTTTTCTGATTTAGGTGAACTTGATGTTAATGTTGTAAAGTTAGTACCAGAAAATATCTGCCAAAGGCAAACATTGATCTCAATAACGAAAAAAGGCAATACCTTAACCATAGCCATGGCTGACCCATTAAATGTTTCGGCTATAGATGATATAAAACTTATGACAGGTTTTGAAGTAGAGCCAGTACTTGCTTCTGAATTGGATATAAAACAAGCTATTGCAAAATGTTTTAGTACTTCATCAGCTGAAATGGAAGAAGTAATGAAGGGCCTTGAAGATGTACAAGATGTTGAAGTTGTAGAAGCAGATGAAGATATGGATACATCAAAGCTCACGGCAGCCAGTGAAGATGCACCTATTGTAAAATTAGTAAATGCATTACTGACAAAGGCTATTGAAGAAGGAGCTTCTGATATACATTTGGAGTCATATGAAAAAGGGTGTAGAACAAGATACAGAATTGATGGAGTATTACATGAGAAATCTGCTCCTCCCAAAAAGATTTATCCAGCTCTTGTTTCTAGAATTAAAATTATATCTGAATTAGATATTGCTGAAAGAAGAAAGCCACAGGATGGTAGATGTAAAATTAAAGTAATCGGCAAAGAAGTTGATATGCGTGTTTCTATTTTACCGACAGTATTTGGAGAAAAAGTAGTTATCCGTATTTTAGATACTGGTAATTTACAGTTAGATTTGGCTCAATTAGGTTTTGAACCCGATATTTTACAAATTTATAAAAAGAAAGTAGATGCTCCATATGGTATGATTCTTGTTACAGGTCCTACTGGTTCAGGTAAATCGACAACATTGTATTCTACATTATCACTGCTTAATTTTCCTGATGTTAACATTTTGACAGTAGAAGACCCTGTAGAATTTGTTGTAAAAGGCATTAATCAGGTTCAAGTAAATCCAAAGGCTGGACTTACCTTTGCCAATGGATTAAAGTCATTTTTAAGACAGGACCCTGATATAATAATGGTTGGAGAGATTCGTGATGGGGAAACAGCTAGTATTGCTATTAATGCTGCTTTAACAGGACATTTAGTTCTATCAACACTTCATACGAATGATGCCCCTGGTGCTGTCACTCGTTTAGATAATATGGGTGTTGAACCATTTTTGATATCTTCTTCAGTTATTATGGTGATTGCCCAGAGACTTATTCGAAAGATATGTCCTAAATGTAAAGAGTCTTACGAGGTTTCTGCAGAAATTTTAGAAGATTTAAATATAAAACCTAAAGAAGAAGAAAAAATAATTTTCTATAAAGGAATGGGATGTCAGTATTGTGCAAATACCGGCTATAAAGGAAGGGCCGCTATATATGAAATTATGACCTTGAATGATGAATTAAGGAAGGTAATATTAAAAAGGGCAACGGCTACTGATATTAAAAAGATTGCCATAGAGAGTGGAATGGTTACTTTAAGAGAAGCAGGGATTAGAAAAGTAAAAGTAGGTGTAACAAGTATAGAGGAGTTATTAAGGGTAACAACAGCGGATTAGAATAGAGACAGATATCGTAAATAGTTAGTGAAAGCCGTTGTAGATATTATAGGACAACCCCCTAACCCCCTTTATTAAGGGGGAATTAAAAATTAGAGGGTTTTTTTTGGTTCTTCAGGTTCTATTGTAGAGATGTAATAGGATAGGATGGATCTTTGAAATAGAAAGTATCTGTTAAATCCTGTATAATATAAATAAAAACATATTATACGGAGGAAAATGACAGATGCTTAACAAGGATTATGTA
>JBDRBU010000085.1:0-42688 GCA_043822305.1 Candidatus Firestoneibacteriota bacterium | reverse complement strand
AAGGCAGACTTGATCATCTCAAACTCTATCAAATTATTCATTACTTATCCCCAAAATAGCCTTAAACGAGTCAAATTCAAAAAACTCTCTCATATATTTAGACTTACATCATTTCTCTGCATTAAACTTGAGGAAGTTTCGGAGTCTTGCCTTCAGGGTCTATAGTTACCTTTCTATCTTCAGGCTGAACCTGAGAAAAAGATAAAAAAGGCGCAAGAAAAACAAATAATAATGTTATCGACAAAATTTTATTTTTCATGACATTATATAGTCTTTCAGAAAATGCGAGGAGCGGGAGTTGAACCCGCAACCCTTTCGGGATTGGATCCTAAGTCCAACGCGTATGCCAATTCCGCCACCCTCGCGACATATTCGACAGCAATATCTAACTTAATTATACAACTTTTTAACATAAAAGACAAGGGGTAATTTTCTATATTTTTATTGCATTTCTCTAAAAGATTTTGTATAATTAAAATAATGGAAATTATAAAAGAAAAAATAAATAGAAATCAACTTTCACAGAAGTTTTCTAATTTTTTTAAGACTCTGATCAAAGGAGTTGTTGATATAGAAAAAGAGATAATGGTCGTAGATGCAGAACTCCATTCAGATTTAGAGACATATCTCTTAGAAAATGGGTCAAAACAAGAAAATCTTTGGGGTATAAATTTATATCCGTTTAAAAATAAAGATGATCTTATAGAATATACTTCATTAATAAATATTAGGCCTCATCAAGATAATTACTCCATGGAAATTGAAGATAAAAAAATCGTAGAAAAAATTAAAAAGATAATTGATAACCTCATAAACTATGAACCTTAAACACCATAAGACATTGAATAGTGAAAAGTGGATGCTATTTCCATTTTCTAAACAAATTATTATGATCGCTAATGAGTTAAATAGGGCAAAAAATTGGATAAATAAGAACGATTTGGAAGAAGTTAAAAACTGTTATGAGAGGGCGTTCGAACTTATAGATTTAACCATCAGCATAAAAATGAGAAAGAATTTGTTAAAAGAATTGTTAAGATTCAGAGATGTATTAGCTGAACAATATATATCTATTTTTCAAAAAAAAGATTCTTTAAACAGTATAAAACAAAAACTTCCAACATTATACTGTCTCCTGCTAATGCTAAATAAAGACAGTTATAATCTATTATATCCAGCCCCTTAATGTGTCAGAGTATATCTGTTTTATCTACAACTTAATACTTTTTCTTTGTTTTGCTGATTTATAACATTCTAAAATAATTTTCTGATTCCATAAACCATCTTCGCCACTAATTTCAGGTTTTTTATCTTTTTCTATTGCTGCTGAAAATGATTCTATTTCTGCTCTGTATATATTTATGCGCCATGAGGGATTCGAACCCCCGGTCTCCCGATTAAGAGTCGGCTGCTCTACCAGGCTGAGCTAATGGCGCTTAAATTTTTTAATGGCGCGCCCGAGAGGACTCGAACCTCCAGCCTACTGCTTAGAAGGCAGTTGCTCTATCCAGATGAGCTACGGGCGCATTTTTTACTTTAAAATTGCCAGAATCGATTTGGCATAAATATGATCGGTGTGACCTTCTACACAGCAACAGTTTTTCTTTCAAAAAGTTTTACTTTTTAATATATTATCAAAAAACCCTTTCAAAAGCAATACAATTTTTTGGTTTTTCTATAAATAATGGTGGCCGTCCCCTTTTTATTGGTGGAGGTGGTGGGAATCGAACCCACGTCCGAAAGTACATCCGTATAGATTACTACCTGTATTTCCTTTGTTTTAGATTTGCAATACCAACTCCCAAAGGCAGGATTTGATATTACTAACCTAAGTAAAGATTCGCATCATTTGTCCTTAGGTGAAACAAATTATGCTATCCTGCTATTTGACACTTTACTAATCCCGCAGGTAAAACTAGCAAAGCGTGACTGCCTTAAGCAGCCAGTGCTAACTTGTAGTCAGCAGTTAAAATTTTGCCACCTGTTTCAAGAGGTTAGTGGCACCTCTACAGGCAATCTATATTTCAATACCCCCGTCGAATCCGTGCACCCCCTTTATTCATTATTCTTCTGTTACACTAATATAAAATCTATTATAATCAATTTTTAAAATAATTCAAGCAAAATTTTTTTTATTTGTGGAATTTTTCAAATTTTTATGGTAATTTAAATATATGAGAAAATCACATTTATTACTGGGAATTTTAGCCTTGACTATATCTCTCTTTATTTACCTTTTAACAATCTGTCCTACAGTATATGTTGGAGATAGTGGTGAAATGATAACAGCCGTATATCACCTCGGCATAGCCCATCCTCCCGGCTACCCCTTGTTTTGTATGATTGGTAAATTATTCACATATCTACCATTAGGAACAATCGCCTTTAGAGTGAATCTTGTGGCTGCATTTTTCGGTAGTTTAACAGTCTTGATATTATTTCTCACTTTATTCACTGTGCGTATGGTAAACACGGCTTTCTCCACTCCGTCCCAAATAAATTGGGACGCTACTTTTATCGCTTTTTCTGCTTCATTACTTTTTGCTTTTTCAAAAACCTTTTGGTCGCAAAGTTTAATAGCCAAAGGTGGACTTTATACTTTAAACGCATTTTTTATTATCTTAATAATAAATCTACTTTATTCATTAAATTCAAAATTTACAAAAAATAAAATAATCATAATATCCGTAATTTGTGGGTTTAGTCTTGCCAATCATAATACTATTGCACCACTTATAATTTTGTTTTTTATATTTATATTATGGCAAGCATATTTATCAAACAAAAAAAAAATTTTTACTGTTTTTTTTACTTTTCTTACTTTAGTTACTTTTGTTGCTTTCTTTACTTATCTATATCTTCCTATCCGTTCTGCTACAAATCCACCAATTGATTGGGGACATCCTGCTAATTTTTGGAATTTTTTAAACCACATATTTAGAAAACAGTATTTAACAATTAGTTCTTCAACACGAAGTATAGAATTATTTATTAAACAAACTTCCAACTACTTTTCTTTGCTAATTAGCCAGTTTACTCCTTTTTTAATCTGGATATCGTTACCAGGTATATATTTATCTTACAAGTGGAATAAAAAAATATTCTTACTGTTTACTTTAATATTTGTATGTACAAGTTTTGGTTTAATACTCATGACAAATCCCCCTGTAACCGTTTACGATACATATGTATATGAAGTATTTTTTATCCCATCGTATCTAATAGTTTCCATCTGGATATTTTTTGGATTTTATTATCTAACAATGTTATTCAAAAAAAGAACCTTAGCCACTTTATTCACTTTTTTTACTTCTTTCACTTTTTTGTTCCCCTTGACTTCAAATTATTTTGAAAACGACAGGAGTAGAAATTTTATTGCATGTGATTATTGTCTGAATATACTTAAAACTCCTGAAATCAATTCTATACTATTTTTATCAGCAGATAATGATATATTCCCATCAGCATACTTACATATGGTTGAAAAAATCAGAACTGACCTTGAAATTTATGATGACTTTGGGAGGGTATTTAAAAATATTTATGGTGAAGATTTTCTGAGAATGGGAGCAGATGTTTATCATACAAGAGTAACTAAAGTTCAAAGAGAAATTATAAATTCTTTAGCCAAACCTGTATATTTTATAATTGGCGGAAGTATTGATAATATGGATGATATAACACGAGTTCAGGATGGAATACTTTACAAAACTGGAAGTAAAAAGATAAAAAGAGAATTTAATTATCCAATGAGAGGTATCGAGGATAATACTATATATCTGGATTACTTTTGCAGAGAAATTATTGCTTACTATCATATCTTACATTCTAATAAATATATAGATGAAAAAAAATTTGAAATTGCAATGCAGGTAATGAAAAAAGCAGAGGAAATTGGTAAAGACAGTACTTCAGTAAAATCAATGTTAGGTCAAATCTCTGCAAAATTTTCACCTGAACTTGCTTTAAATGTATATCAAAATGAGATAAATAAAAACTCAAAATCAGCGGAAATATACAACAATCTTGGAACTGCATATCATAAAATCGGAAAATTTGATGAGGCCATCTTATCTTATAAAAAAGCATTAGAAATTAACCCAAAATATTTTAAATCTTATTTCAACATAGGTGCCGCCTATCTGGCCAAAGGCGATTATAAAAACGCTGATGAAAGTTTTGTTCAATCCTTAAATCTTAATCCAACTTATACTGATGCTTATTATGCCCTTGGTAATTCAAATTTCCTGAGACAAAATTATAATGAGGCATTAAAATATTATACAAAAACCATAGAGATTAATCCATCTTACTGTATCGGCTGGAATGCTATTGGAGCTTCATTGCACGGAATGGGAAACTTTGACAAAGCAGTTGAATTCTATCTAAAAGCATTAGAGATAAATCCAGATTACCTTGAAGCAAGAGGAAATCTAATAAATGCTTATATTCAAAAAGGTGATATAAAATCAGCAGAAAAATACAAAAAATAAATGGGGTCAGGTCTATTTTTTAATAGCATTTCTTGCACCAGTATGATTGGGATTAAGTTCTAATGTTTTCTTCCACATACTACCTGCTTCAATTAAATTTCCTTTTCTATGGTACGCAACACCAATATTATAATATGCCTCAGGAAAATCAGGATTATACTTCCATACTTTTTTATATTCCAAAATTGCATCATCAAACTTACCATTATTCAGGTAAATATTTCCCATGTTTATATAAGCAAAAATATAATCTGGTTTTAATGAAACAATATTTTTGTAAATTTGCAGCGCTTCGTTAATCTTTCCTTGCTTTTCATAAACTAAACCTATGCCATTACAGGCATCAAAATTTTCCGGATTTACTTTATATAATTCTGTATAAATATTTAATGCCTTGTCAAATTCTTTATCTTCGATATAAAGTTGAGCTAATGAACCAAAACTTTCTATTTGTCCACATCCTGCTGCATATAAATATTCTTTTTTTGCATCTTTTCTTCTGCCTATTGATAAATATGCATTAGCAAGATTATGATGTGGTGCTGGAATTTCAGGAGAAAGTTTTATAGCCATCTCAAACTCTTTAATTGCCTCATTAATTCTACCAAAAGAAAGATATGCATTTCCCAGATTATTTCTTCGTTCAAAAGAAAACCTGTAAAGTTTTGTAGAAATCTCCATTTCTTTTAAATACTCTTCTTTTAATCCATTCCGGCTGTAAACTATTCCAATTTCGTGGTGCAACCAGTCCATATCAAAGCCTATTTCACCTGCTAAATTACATTCCTTTATTGCCTGTTCTTTTTTATTTAAAGAAAAATAATACTCACCCAGAAATAAATGGTACCTGGCTATCATATCTCTATTGAAAATATCATAATCTCTCCGGTTCTCTGGAATCTTAAATGTTTTCCAAAAAGTCTCACTAACTTCCTGTGCTTTCACAACTTTATAAAGAATTCCAGAAGGTGTCGAGCGAATATTTGGATTAATACTCAAACTACTTTCCATAGTATGATAAACAGATTTACCTTCATTTAACACTCTAATTAGATAATCATTTACTCTCTTTCTTAATGTTTGTTTATAAACTATACCTATGTCATCTTCCGTTAATATAGTTCTAAAGGCGGTCCCATTTTCATCACAAACAGCAACATCTGGTCTAACCTTTTCAACAAATTGCAGATAAGCAAGTTGATAAAGTGGTGTATCCTCTGATGCAAAAATAACTGCATTTTCTTTACATACTTTAAGAGTATTTACTCCATATTCATATGCTAAATAATTTTTACTCTTGTCATTAAATTTATAGTTATTACAAATTAATATAATTACTCCAAGAATTAAAAATACCAACAATGCATAATTAAAAAATTTTAATTTTATAAGTTCACATAATTTACATACACCAAAAAACAACCAGATTGCAATAATTAGATATAAGGGAATGTAAAACAATTTATTAACTTCTAAGACTACAGGTGTGATATCAAAATTCATACCAAAAACGATTCCAAATATAATAGTAAAAAACAAAATAATAGTTAAAACAAATAACTCTTTAAATTTTTTAAAAATTCCTATTAAACCTAAAATCGGAAGACAAATAATCCATAACGGAAATTGCTCAATGATTAAAAGTAAACTATATTTTACCTGATTAAAAGCCAATTCTAAAGAATGTGGATTTTTACTTAAACTCCCATACTGTTTCCTTAGGATATGTTCTAACATTCCATTTAAACTAACAGGATTGCCATTATTAATCAGTGGATAATAAGACGCCATTAGAGGGAGATATAAATATAAACTTAATCCCAGCAAAAACAAAAAAAACATTTTAAAAAGCAATTTATAATTTTTAAAAACACTCTTATCTTTTAAAAAAATAAAAATTATAAATGCAGGGAAAAAACCTAAAGATATATGATGGTTAGTAAGACATAGTCCATAAAAAAAAGAAGCAAGACATAAATATCTCTTTTTTCTATCAAAAGACCAATATACTAAAAAATATATTATAAGTATTAAAAAAAATACATTTATAATATATAAAGCACCCTTAGCCATTAAACATTGTGACCAAAACGCCCTTGAAAAAGCAAAAAATAAAGAAGCAAAAAAAGCGTACCAATTTACCCTGTACCAATATGGTGCAGGGTTTATTGGGGACGAAGTTTGGTAGTCGCAGGCTTTAGCCTGCGAATAATGGAAAGTAAAAAAAGCAGATAATGATAAAAATAATATCAATATCGTTAAACTGCCAAAAAATGCAGCAACTAAATTTACTCTAAATGCGATTGTTCCTAATGGAAAATAAGTGAATAATTTACCAAGCATACAAAACAATGGATAACCAGGTGGATGAGGAATCCCTGAAACATATGCAGCAGATATTAGTTCACCGCTATCTCCTACATATACAGTAGGGCTGGCGGTTAATAAATAAACAAAAAAAGTTATTATAAATATTAATACAGAAAAATATTTTTTAATCATCAATAAGGATTTACCTTCTCTTATTCTTAAAAAAATGTTTAAGCAACCTACTACATTCTAATGATAAAATACCTGTTTTAACTTCAAACATATGATTTAACCTTTTATTATCCCCAATTTTAAACACACTTTTAATAGCACCTGTCTTAGGTTCATCAACACCATAAACTAATCTTTTTATTCTGGCCAAGACTAATGCACCAGCACACATAGCACACGGTTCTAAAGTAACATACACAGTCATATCTAACAATCTCTCATTTTTTAGATTTTTACAGGCTTTTTTTATCGCCAAAATCTCAGCATGTGCTGTAGGGTCCTTTAATTTTCTAACTTGACTATAAGCCTTTGACAATATCTTCCCGTCTTTAACGATTACGGCACCTACAGGAACTTCGTCTTTTTTATACCCCTTGATGGCTTCTTTCAGGGCAACTCGCATAAATTTGATATGATTATTTTTCATAATCATTTTATCGATCTTATCAGCGATGCTACCACATAAGTTACAGCATCAGAAATATCAAATCCCCGATCGCTATCCTTTGCTGTCCATATTATCTCCCCTGTCTCCACATCAAACATTCTGGCCGATACTTCCACTTCTGCTTGTTGTAAAATTATCTGTGAGGTTACTTTTCCATCTTTGTCGGTTGTATAAACAGAAGTATTTTCGTCTTCATGGTATTTTATTACTGTTCCAGTAATAACTGCATCTACACCTAAAATCTTTCCTATCTTCTTTACTGTACTTGATTCAAGACGATTTGACTCTCCAAGATTCTGTTCTCTTAAGATTGCATCAATCTTACTTCTTTCAATTACACTGTATCCTTCCTTCATAAGATGTAAAACAAACTCATCAGAAACAACTTCTCCTGAGTTCTTATAGGTTCTGTTACTTGAAAAACCTACAACAGCAACTCTTTTTATTTTTGAAAAGTCATAATCTTTTTTAGTTGCTACACTATATAAACCGCATCCTGACAATATACTGATTATTAATATTAATAATATTATTTTTTTCATTGGTTTATTCTCCCTTTAGCCTTTTTATATGCTTTTCGGCCAATTTTTTTAGTTCTTCATCGGGATTTAAACTTAACACTTTGTTCCATTCAGCAAGTGCCTTATCTTTCATTTTCCTTTTATCATAAAGCATAGCTAAAACATAATGTGTCATTACATTATCAGGATTTATACTTATTGATATTTCTATCTCTTTTATTGCTTCGTCATATTCCTTTTTATTGGCTAAGACAACGCCAAGGTTAAAATGATACTCAGCATAACTCGGAGCCAGTTCAAGAGCTTTTTTTATCTCGGCTATAGCTTCACTATACTTCCCCTTGTTTGAAAACTCTACCCCCCTTTTAAAACAATCTTCTGCCTTTTCCTGAGCCACCACCAAAAAAGGCAATACAATAAGCAGCAATACTATTATTTTTTTCATAATCCCCTCCTTGATTTATTTATTTTTAATCAGTAATTATGCCTGAACATGGCGATTTAAGTTCTAATTTTAATTCATTAGGAGAAATAATTCGAGAAAATTTATAATACACTATAAAAGGATAAATATATTTTCTTTTATAACTAATATTAAGAATCTTCAGCCTCTGTTCAATCAATGCAATTACCTGTGGATGAGTATTTAAATTGAAAACATAAAAAATATCGCTGGCCGAGTGGACAGCATTAGTATATAAAGGGTATCTTTCACTAATCGAATCAACTGCACAAGGAGAAACAATGATTTTTTCAGAACTTTTAAACACTATTGGATAGGAAGTAAAATATTCAGAATAACCATATAATAATTTGTTTTCTTCTAAAAAAGATACTAAATTATCATATGAAATACTTTTTAATTTAATATTATTTAATACTCCGGCAAAATTCACACTCAAAACGAATACTAATAATACATAAAACAACATGTTTGATATTTTCTTGATATTTAAAAACAAAACGGACAAAATAATAGGCAAAACAATACTTAAAGGCAGTAAATATCGAGAACGGAACTCGCCAACAAAAAAACAGTAAAATAAAACAAATATTATAACAAAAATAAACAACACATCTAGAGGTAACACTTTTGACGATAGCAACTTTTTTCTTAAATATATTATATATACGAATGAACTTAAATAAATTATTATGATTAAACTCCATATTATAAAACTGTTAGTGATGTATTTTTGTAATCCTATTAATGGCAAAATTAATGTATACATATTAATTAAAGAGCCAGGGACAGTACTTATTCTCCAAATAATTTTTGAAAACACAATTCTATTAAAATCTGGGGCTAACAAAACAGAACGGTTCAATTCAAGTACTCTTCCGGCAAAATGATAAAAAGAGGATGTGGGATGATAAAAATTGTAAATAATAGCCGGTAGATAACCAACAATAAAAAATATCAAAAGTAAAATAGTATATTTTGAGAATATATCTTTTTTGAATTTCAAAACAATAACTATCAGAGCTGTAATAAAAAATGGCACTACATGCGGAGAAAGCCATAATCCCAATCCGGAAACAAACCCTAACAACATAAAAATACTCAGATTAATTTCAGAAGAAACTATATAACAACATAATAATAATATTATCGTACCACAAATTAGACCTTCAATATAAACACCTAAAATAGTTGCTAAATAAATGGAGACAAAAACCGGTGATACTGCAACAAAAAGAGTTGAAAGAAGACCGACATTACTATCAAAAATCTTTTTCGCCAACATATAAATAAAGATGATATAAGGAATGAAAAGTAGCAATCCCGCTATTTTATACGAGAAAGAAGAAACACCAAATATCTTAAAAGATATTGCAATAATATATGCGCTTAAAGTACCGCTATAGTGTGCTTCCCACATATAAAGAGGATACTCCCTGCCTTCCATTATATGCTTAGCCATAAGCCCAAAAACTGCTTCGTCGCCCGCAATATCGTGCCTGATAATGAAAAATCGTAAAATCACACCACATAATATTATTAATACAAGTAATATAAAAAGAACTTTTTTGTTTTTAATTAACTTTACATTCATAAAACCTCTAAAAAATATATTTTTATATTTTTCTAAAATACATACGGAGATAATACATTAAATATATGTTGCTTAATATATACAAAAAAATCAAGATGTAAAGGTATTTTTTCTTAAAAAACCATGGCTTGTATTGGCTTAATCTATCTAATAATGTATTAAAACCTATCAATTCAGACGAAGTATATGTTGAAAAAACCATGCTTTTCTTTTTCAACAAGTTATCATTAATATATAATTTATTATTAACATCAACAGTATCTCCTATCAGCAATTTCATATTATCAAAAGCATTTGACTTGAAGAATGATATTTCATAACAATATATTTTGTTTTTTGAGTCAGCTATTGGTCTGAAATAAAAAGACTTACTTTTAAAACGTTTTGTCGTTAAATCATAAAATATCTCTTTATATAATAATTTATTTTCTTTATAATTATATAAACTAAACAATACAGGTATTTTGTTTTTCCCTTTAAAATTAGACAATAACACATCTAAAAGTAATTTGAAAGAAATTTCATCATCGTTCTTTCTCCAATCATTAACAAATGAAATGTCAATCCTGCTAAAATTATTTTCATTTGCAACAAAAGTCTGTTTAATGGTTAATTTTACGTTTGTTTTGTTAATTGGCAAACGATCAACATAATTATATGGTTCAGGAATATCGATGTTGGATATTTTTACTTTAAGTAAAGATATTAAAGATATATACAATAAAAGTGAAATCAGAATACTTTTAATCAATATTTTTATCATTGGTAATACCTCGGGATAATAACTGTGATTAAACATATAATATTAAAACTTACGGCTATAATTGCTGTAATAAAAATTATATTTAAACGAACCTTTTTCGGGACAATACTTAAAAAACCACTAACTAAACAGATATAAATTAATGATATCACAGGAAAGAAATACCGTCCCTGAAGACCAACATTAATATTAAAATCAAGATAAATTAAACTTGCTGAATAAATAATAATTGGTACTAATAAAACAATATGAGTTCTCAAGGTTAAAAATGATTTTTTGTTAAATATAGATTTTCCAATGTCTATAATATAAAGAAATAAAAAAAAGAGAAATAAACATATCAATATTTTTAAATAAAAATCAGGCACGGGAACATTTGTCCATCCAAAATTACCAAAAAACGTACTTGGAAAACGAGAGTACAAGAAAGGAAATAATTGAGTAAATAAATATTTCCAAAAGTCTTTTATAGGTTTTTCAAATATATGATATGGATAATTACGCGTTATAAATATAAAAGTTAAAATAAACAGTAAAAGAACACTTGCTATAACAATAATCTTCTTTTTTGCTTTGACTTTAATGAAAAATACTGCTGAAATTAACAATATCATCAAACTTAATATGAAATGTTGTTTAGTAAAAACACCGAGGCCTATTACTAATATTAAAAATATGATATCTCTTGCAGTGTATTTAAGGATATTAATTTTAATATAATAATAAAGAAATATTGTAAAAAACAATATATGCAAACTATCACTATTAACTGCTGACGAGATAAATGTAAACATAGGTTGAAAGCTTATTAATATAGCCAACAAACCAGCAATATATTTATTACCTACAAATACTAATTCTGCAATTTTATAAATTACAAAAATAGTCAGCAATCCGAGCAATAATGAAAATATGCGGACAGCAAAGATTCTTACAATAAGACTATTTGAATAAAACATATAATAAGGTATAGACGAGTATATATAGTATAAAGGAGGATATATTACAGGGACATATTGCTCTTTAAATATTGATGTTTTATTCCTTGCCTCAGTATTTATTTCATTAAATTTATCTTCGTATTTACCAACTTCTCCATCAATAAACTTATACTCATTTATTCTTGACTTAGACATTTTTAAAGCATCGCTATACATAAATCCAAGTATAATTTCTTGCGTCAGATAGTTATCTGTTTTATTTAAAAATAATTTATTTTTCTCAGCAATCTTTTGCACATAACAAAAATGCCCAGGTTCATCCGGTGTCTGAAATATCGGAATTATGCTTATCCATATTAATCCTTTAATCAGACTAACAATAAGTATAACTGTAATAAATAAGTATTTTTCCTTAAATATTTTCAAATATTTACTAGATTGATTCATTTATCCGACTTTTTTTACTTATCTATTTTTTTCTCTAATTCTTCTATTTTATGCTCAAGTAAGGCAATATGTTGGACAATTTCTTTTATCACTGAAGAACTTGAACTTAATGCTAAACTAAACTGTAAAGCCAAAAGGCCTAATCCTAAAAATCCTAAAATGAACATTAAAGCATTAGGATCAGCAAGCCCAATAAATCTAGCAAACCTTGACCATAAATTATAAGATAAAGGCATTATAAATACAAGTATCCCTATTATTAACCAAACTATAGAATACTTTTCTCGCATTTTATGACTTCTTAAAAGTTCTATAATAAAAATAAAAAAACTTAATCCGATAAAACTAAAAATTAAGAATTTAATACTCATAACTGCCTCCTCTTTCTTAAAATAACGATCATAATTGATAATAACAATTTAACAATATACCATAATGGTTTTAATACTCCACTGTGCATTGATTTTCCCTCTACACTTGATTTCATGGATGTTGGGACTTCTTTCATATGAAAGCCAAGACGATATAATAATATTAATACATCGGCATCAGGAAAATCTGGCGGGAATGATTCCGTACAAAATAGCTTTACAACCTTGGAATTCATTGCTTGATAACCAGAAGTACAATCGGTAAACTTATTACCTGTACACAAAAACATAATGAAATCGAAAAATTTTATTCCCATTTTCCTTGTAAATGGAACTTTATAACTGTTGCCTAAAAAACGACTGCCAATAACCAGATCTGCTTCATTATTTAATATCGGAGCAAGGATAGAAGTTGTATCCTTAGGATCATGCTGTCCATCAGCATCTAACTGGATTACATAATCATACCCTTTTTCGTTGGCATATATATAACCTGTTTGAAGCGAAACACCATATCCCATGTTAATACAATGTTTTATAACTATTGCTCCTTCTTTTAATGCTATTTCTTTAGTTTTGTCCGGCGAACCATCGTCAACAACAATAACATCATATCCTGTTTTTATCAATTTTGATATTACAACTGCAATATTCTTTTCTTCTTTGAAAGCAGGAATAATCGCCAATATTTTTGGCTTCCTTTTTTTCGTAAAAATTGTATTTATTTTCATCCAAAACCATCCTGTTTTCTTTATTAATGATTTACTTCTTATTTTGATTGCTTAACAACACTAATCCTGCTTTTATGTAGCTAAGACCGGCTCTTGGATACAACAAAGACTGCACTAAATAAGAAAAAATTATCTTAGCCCTGAAATAAAAATCTTTTAAAAATTTGTTTTGCATTTCAATCAACTCTTGAGCAGTTAAATTTTTAGGAATGAAAACTGGTTGTAATAAATTCATCTCGTCCCAATTATCATTTAATGTACCATAATTTTTGGCTATTCTAAACATTTCTGAGCCAGGGAAAGGAGTCATTAACATTACACTAATATCATTTAATGGTAATGATTTTGCGAATTTTATAGTTTTATTCATTGTTTCTTCTGTTTCATTAGGAAAACCAAAAATAAAATATCCTTTCGTTCTTATGCCAGCCTTATTAGTAATAAATAATGTTTTTTTAATTTGTTCTAAATTTATTCCTTTTCGTGAAAAATCCAAAATCTCCTGGCATCCACTTTCTACCCCATAAGAGATCTGCCAACAACCAGATTCTTTCATTACTTTTAATAAGGGTTGATTTATATTATCTATTCTACCATTGCATGTCCATGTAATCTTCATCTTTTTTCTCTTCATATTTTCGCATATTTTGAAAACTCTTTCATTTTTGATTGTAAAAGTGTCATCTTCAAAACTAATCTCTCTCACACCATAATGATTATAAAGGTATTCAATCACCTCATTAATATACTCTGCACTATGAAACCTGATTTTTCTACTAAAAACTGAAGTATCACAAAAAATACAACGATGAGGACATCCTCTAGCTGTTAAAATATGCGCAGATGGAAAAGACCGATATCTAAACGCAGCAGGCCTAAAAGACCCAGGAAAACCTGAAATTAGATCCCATGCCGGGAAAGAAAGATTATCAAGATTATCGATAAGCATCCTGGAAGAATTACAAGAGATTTCATTATTCTTATAGTATACAAGCCCGGAAACTTTACGCCACTCATTATCCGGAAGTGCATTTAAAACATCCAACAAAGTATTCTCCCCTTCGCCAACTACAGCTGCGTCAAAAAAATAATATCGCTTTAATGTTTCTTCAGGTATGGCAGTAGCATGCGGGCCCCCGATTAATATGGGAATATCAGCAAGAACCTCTTTAAGGGATTTAGCCAAAAAAGCCGCTCTGGATATCGAAGATGTTGTACTTGTAATTCCAATTAAGTCTGGATTAAATATTTTTACTTTTTCAATTATTTCCAATAACGTTTGATTATTTGAACTCCCGTCACATATTAATACTTCATGCCCATATTTTCTAACATATGAGGCTAAATATAATAGTGACATTGTCGGAAGCATTGCTCCAGCCACGGCTAATTTTCCGCCTCTTTCCTTAATGTTATATATGGGTGAGAGTAAAACAACTTTCTTTTTTTTATTAGTCATAATACATCCAGTTTAATGAGTTTATAGTAATTTTTTCTCTCATTGAGTAGAATTTATTATTGAATATACTACAAAATAAATTTAGCACCTAAATTAATAATAATTCCATTTAAATTCTGTACATTTGTTTTATAATATCCGCATTCTAAAAAAATAAATCCTGTTTTACCATAAAAGAAAGTATCTATGCCTAAAGCGGGTTCGTAAGCTATACCGTTTGGATGATCATCTATATCTATAAATGAAAGATCTGGTATTGTACTTGAAAATTGAGTTTTAATACTATTAAAAGAATAACCTATTCCAAATTTTGCATATAAAGTAAAATTTGGACTTAACTCGAAATTATATTTTCCAAATGCAAGGATTGGTATTGTCTTAGCCCATTCCCTCAATATAGAACCATCACTAGAACTCGTTGAATATTTTGTTTCAACACCTAAAATCCAACTAGCAAAATATATTCCTATTTCAATGTTTTTATCAATGCCATAGGAATATTCCGCCACAACTTGTAATCCGGAATATTTTCCTGTTGTAAATCCCAACGTTGGAGTAGATGTAATTTTTACAAAATCAAAATTAGAAATAAAATATCCAAAACCAAAACTAACATAAGTTTTACCCTTTACATTAACTGCAAATGAAGTAGAGATTAATATGGCCGTAATTAAAATACTTAGTAAAACTACTTTTTTTAATTTCATTGTATTATTTTTTTTCCAATATTAAAACTTCTTTATTGTGAGTAAAATGTTCTCCTAAAAACCTATTTAAAGGATAGGAATAACTTTTTTTAACTATAAATGTTTCTTTGCTTATCTTAGCAATTTCTTCCGGTGTTATAAAATGTTTGTGTCCGGCATTTATTCTGCATCCATAATTATATCCTTTTTGATTTGGTATTACAATTAAGAACTTTCCTTTGTCTTTTAATATACGATGGGTTTCTGTAAATATATTCTTAACTTCGTTTAGCTCAAAATGTTCAAAAATGTCATGCGCTATTACCCATTCAAAAGTACCTCCATCAAAAGGAAATTTATTGAGGATATCTGCTTTTATAACTTTATATCCCTTTTCTTCCAAATAATTAACACATTTATCATCAAGATCTATCCCGGACGCATATGGATTTATCTTAAAATAAAATCCCCATCCACAACCTATATCTAAAACCAAATCTTTATAAATTCTAGTTTGTTGAAGTGGTTTACTTAAAAATTTAATCCTAATAAATTCTCTTATTTTTGTATTTCTTTGCGTATCGGGTTTATCCACATTTTTATCCTTTATTTTTCACTAATCTTTAAAAATTAATTCTTTTGCACTTATTTTATATTTATTAACTATTTTAATAAATTCCTTGTTCAATATTTTCTTTTTCTTAAAAAATTCTTTCCTTTTTATTATCATATTTGGTATTCCTTTTATAGAAGCAATATTGCTTTTTATTAAAATGATGACTAACTTTAATTTAGTATTATCTTCTAAGAACCTAAAACCACTACCCTTATTAAGCAATATAGCATAAATTTGTATAATATAACGCCATATTTTATAAAATGGTACTAGTATCAACATTTTTAACGGGAAATACTTAATTGCTATCCAAAGATGATTCCTTTCAACCAAAAAAGCTTTGTATTCGGAATATTTATTACTTGCACGTGAATAAGAATGATAAGTAATAGCAGTTGGAACTAAGACTGCTTTCCAACCAGCCAAACGAACCCGAAGACCTAAATCTGTATCTTCACAATATGAAATAAAATCCTCATCTAATAATCCAACATAATCTAACGCATCTCTGCGATATAATGCAGAGCATCCACTTGGAAGTAAAACTTCTTCGACTTGATCGTATTGTCCAATATCTTTTTCCTGGTGACCTCTGGTTCTAGACATGCCATCAGGATATAAAACAACACCAACGGAATCAATTAAATTTGTATTGTTAAGAAATAATATTTTTGAAGCGCACATTCCTATATTATCATTTCTTTTTATCTCTCTTACTAAATCAGAAAGCCAATTGCTTACAACTTTTGTATCATTATTTAATAATGCTATATACTTCCCTCTTGCAAATTGAATACCATTATTGACCGTTTTAGCAAATCCATAGTTTTTGTCATTTCTCAATATTTTTACTTCCGGAAAATATTTTTTTATAATTTCAACTGAATCATCAATAGAACAATCATCTACGATGATAATTTCACGTTCTTTGTAGTTTTGCATTCTTAAAGAAGCCAAACAATCACTTAAATATTTTTCACCGTTATAATTTGGTATTATTATGGAAACAAGATCTTCAATATAGTTATTATTCATTATTTTTTTATAAGACTATTTATTTTTTGAATAAATATTCTAATGGCATATTTGGGAACATCTTGCCAATAAGGATGCATCCAAACACCTTTTATATTTCGTATTAATCGTTGACGTTGAAATTTTTTATATATTTTATAAATCTCTTTTCTACTTAATACTTCCGACAAGATAATAACATTCTTGTAATTCTGAATGAAATTAACATTTAACTTATCCCAATCCATATCATTCGATACTAGTCCTCTTTTTTTTGCATATATCCAAATTGGAGTACCAGGGAGCGGGGTTAGAGTATAAACATCTATAAGGTCTAATGGATTATTTTTAATAAAATTATATGTTTCCATTATTTCCTTTTCTGTTTCATCAGGAGAGCCTATTACAAAAGAGGCATTTGCAGATAATCCATGTTTTTTTAAAATTCTAATCGCATTTTTATTATCTTCAATAGATATGTTTTCTCCCTTTAAATATTTTAAAATTCTTTCGCATCCTGATTCTAATCCCATTCCTACGGAAACTACCCCTATTTCCTTTAATAATTTAGCAATCTCATCATTTATAAGATTTGCTCTACAAGAACAAGTAAATTTAACTTTTCCATAAATATTATTTTCTTTTAATAACGATAATATCTTTTTTATTCTTTCTATATTAACAATAAATAAATCATCAAAAAAACTTATTAAATTTACATTATACTTTTCAACTAATTCCTTTATTTCGTTTACAACATATTCCGCAGAAAACAATCTCACCTTTTTCCAATATCTAGAGGAAGCACAAAAAATACATCGATACGGACATCCCCTTGATGAGAAAATATAAGAATGTTTATCTATTTTTAATAAATCTCTTGCTGGAAATGGTATATTATCCATATCTTCTATCAATTGACGAGGTTTTGTTAAAATAATATTATTATTTAATTCATAACATATTCCATCTATATTTTTTAGTTCGCTTTTCGGAAAATGGCCTCTCTTAAGAAATAATTCAACCAACTCAATAATAGTTTTTTCTCCTTCACCAATACATCCAATATCCATATGCTCAGATAAAGAATTAGGTAATAACGAAATATGTATTCCCCCAACAATAATAGGAGTATTGAATATTTTGGATATCTTTGCATATTTTTTTGCAAGATTAAAATTTTGACTAACAGCCGTAATTGCTATCAAATCTGGTTTAAAATTTACTATTATCCTTTCTACATTTTTATCTATTATCTTAAACTCAAATGTATCCTCTCCAAAATGCTTTCTTAATGAACTTACTAAATATCCCAAACCTAAGTTTGGATATCTTTGCTCTACTTCATTAATAGTATTTATTGCATTTATAAATAATATTTTCTTCCTCATTATATTAGTACCTCTTGTAAATACTGATATAAAATTTATTCCGTTAATTATATTAAACTAAGACAAAAATACAAGTGAATTACCCCACAGCAAGCTATGGAGTTTTCTTATCACAACCTGATAAAATCAAAATGATTCCAATTTTTTTAAGATAATCTCTTTACTTTCTTTTCCATAATTAAACAATAAATCGAAAACAGTCAGATGTGAAACAAAATTCGGGTATATTTGCTTATATTCTGGGTGTTTAAAATCCTGATATATTAACTTTACATTAGCCCTTTGAAACTCCTCTTCAATTAAATAATCATTAGCTCCTATTCCCGATAAATATATGTCCGAGTTTAATTTTTTACAGATATTAATAATTCTTTCGGTTTTCTCTCCATGAATATCTAACTCTGACTCATAATATAAAGGTATTTTAATTTCAAGGTACTTTAAAATATATTTTATTATTTCAATATTAAGTTCACTCAGTTTATTCCATTCTCGACTGTACAATGCTCTTAGGTAATTTTCATGTTCACGAAAATATTTTGCTTTGGAATAATTTATTTCAATGCTCTTCCAATGTTTTTTTTTCCAGTCAACTGTGTTATCTATTTCAACATCTTTTATTTTTTGAATATATTTGTTTTTTGTTGATACGGGAACAGTAAGCCAGATAAAGCCTTCTTTTGTTCTTATTTTATTTTTGTTTTGAAACTCCCTCTTTTTATATTGCACATTATCAAGAAAAACAAATGCATCACTTTTTACAATTTTATTTATATAACCTATCCATGGTAAATATTGTGGCTGGTGCACCGAGATAATCATTTTTTCCCCTCCACAAAAATCGGATTGGTTATTATTGTGCTACTATCTTCTACTGAAATTATTTCCAAACGATAATAACCTTTTGCTTCTTTCATTTTGTCTTGTATGCTTAAATCTATAGGCGTAAATTGTTCATATCTCTGAAAAAGTCTACCATTTTTAATTAAATTAATTATAACCTTTCTGCTTATCTTATCGTTATGAGATATATTAATTTTAATTTCTTTTTTGACAAAAAATTCATTTAATACAGGATAATGATTTAATCTTCCGTTCAGCAGCACATAAAGATTTCCTAATCTTATCGAATCAAGTATTGTCTCCTTATCTTTTTTCTTTACAAAAATAATATTCTCTACGCTGTTAATGTAAGTGCCAACTTCACCTTCTTTTCTATAATCCAATTCTCCGATTGCCCATGTAGGATTACTTCTTTTATTTTCACAATATTCCAGCAAAACTTTGTCCCATATTCCTCCGCAAATGCCTATTTTTTTTCGCCTTCCCAAAAATACGCAAAACCCGTATATCCATATGTATTTAAAAGATCATCATAATACGGTTTTGTCTCCATTTTTATTTTAAGGTGCAAGAATTTAAATCCTAAACTAATATTATTTATTATTTCATTATTGTTTTCCGCCTCCGGATGAGCCCAGAAAATAAAACCATTCTTATTATGTATATAATCTATAACATCCTGATAGGGTTTAATAGTATTTATTTTGCTGTATTGATCATACTTTTTTTGCGTAAATGGATAGTTTATATACAATATCCATATTCCTATTACAACTAAAATAATTCCTAATCTTCTAAAAACTATTCTTCTGATAAAAAATGCTCCAACAATAATAAAAATAATCGGCCATAACAACAACAAATTAAGAGGAAATACTTTGCCATTCGGAATTACAGGAATATTTTTTAAGTCCTCTTGTTTTAACCCGAACACAATCAAATGTTTGTGCCAGTCCTTAATGGTAATTGTATTACTTTCATTCTTCCAATAATAATAAGGGCTGCTTTCTACACCGGGGAAAAGAAACATTTCCGGGTATTTCTTATTTGTTTCTTCAATTAAATCATAATATCTTGTAACACCAAATTTAAAAACAGAAGGTTTACTTATTGTTATTTTCATTGATCCAAACAATGGTTTATATTCAAGTTTTATAAAATCATGATCTGTAAAAAATATTGCATCTATATTCTTTAATTTTGCTTTATTTGTAATTTCTTCAATACTTTCTTCACAATTATAACTAATATTTGAATGAACATGAAAAATAGCTGTTATTCTTTTATCTGTTTGTTCAAATCCAAAACAAACGCTTCTTAGTAAAAAAAGCAATATAAAAACAAGTGACAGTTTTAATCTAAATATTTTCATACAAATTCCTATACCTTTTAATCATTATTTTTGTTGTAAAATTGTCTTTTATATGTTTTCTACCTGCAAATCCCATCTTATTTGCCATAGCAGGATTTTTAAGACAATATATAATCTTTCGTGAAAGATTAACGACATTTTTGGGATTAACGAGTAATCCTGTTTCATTCTCCTTGATTATTTCAGGAATACCGCCAACCCTAGTGGCTACAACCGGTTTTCCTGCGGCACCTGCTTCTGCAATAGCAAGTCCAAACCCTTCATTTAATGATGGTAACACAACTAAATCACAAATTTTTAGAATCTCAGGCACATCATTTCTATTACCAATAAAAAGTACATTATCTTGAAGGTTCAAATCATTTGCATTTTGTTTTAACTCTTTTTCGAGTTCTCCGCTTCCAGCTACTATTACTTTCACATATCTTATTGCTTTTATAACATCTCTCATTGCTTTTAAAAAATAAATATGCCCTTTTACGACAGAAAGTCTTCCTATAACTCCAATTACTTTATCATTCATATTTATTCCAAGTTCTTTCTTTTTCAAGTTCACATTTATTTTTACTTTTTCAAATTTATTTATATTTATTCCATTTGGTATTACTATAAACTGTTTTTTCTTGCCTATTTTCAGTCTCAAATGGTCTTTAATTTCCGATTTAGAAAACACTACTATCTTGTCTGTAACCTTTGCCATGATTCTTTCGAGCAAGACAAAAATAAATGTTTTAAACTCACCGAAATACCCGTAAAAGATATGCCCGTGTGGAGTATGCACTACTTTCCTGCATCCTGCCATCCTGGCCGCAATTCTACCCAAAAACCCGGATTTTGATGTATGTGTGTGTACAATATCAGGGCTTATTTTTTTTACTATTTTATATATTTTTAACAGTGCCTTTAAATCATAAAATGGATTTATCTCTCGAACCAGTTCATTTATGTAAATTACCTTAAAATTATTCTTATTAGAACACTCCTTAACCCTTAACATGGCTGTATTCTTACGGCCAAGCAACAGAATATTTTCATAATCAATGGACAAACCATTAACAAGTGTTAGTATATTTTCCAATGTTCCGCCGTATTCTAATCTTGTAACTATATGTAATATTTTTTTCATTATATTTTTATCTTACCGTAAATATTCACTCAACCCCGTTACCATACATTTCAACAATTTCTGCTTGTCATTCCCAACTCGATTGGGAATCCAGTGACTTACCCAATTATATCCTGATATAAATCGCTCCAATAAGGATTACTTTTTTCGATTAAATCCTTTTTCCATTGCCTGTTCCATTTTTTCAGTTGTTTCTCTCTTAAAATAGCACTTTCAATACTATCTGTTTCTTCAAAATGAACTAAATTATGAACTTTATACCTTTTTGTAAAACCTTCTATAAAATTATTTTTGTGTTCATAAACTCTTCTTGATAAATCATTTGTAACGCCAATATACAGCGTCCCATTTCTTTTACTTGCTAAAATATATACATAATAATGTTTTTGATACATTTAAAAGACTATGGATTCCCGATCCCCGTTTTCACGAGGACAAGTTACTCGGGAATGACAAAAAGTCAAAAACCATTGATATTACTTCATTTCAGACGATGTTCAGTAGGAACTTACTATTTTTTTTACTTTAATTGTTTCATTTACTTCTTTTGCTAGTATCTGTACATTTCAGTACATTTAGGGCAAATTGGAAAATATTTTTCTTTTTTTAGCTTTTTTCTAAAATACTTAAACTTCTCACCGTTCCAAATATTTAGAAAGGATTCTTCTTTTATGTTGCCAACAGTATAACTTAACGAATGACATGGTAAAACACTTCCATCGGGATAAATATATGCTACTACCCAAGGGCTTAAGCATCTTTTTGGATAAGACTTCGAAACAAAGTCTTCCTTTGTATAATATTCAATTATTTCGCTATCCGTAAAGTTAGGATAAAAATTCATTAGAAAGGGAAGTTTTTCCCTTTGAATTTTTTTAATATTTTCACATAGAATATCCGTTTTTATTTTACTCACCCCTGGTAAAATATATCCAGCCCAATCATCCGATTCTTTATTAAAACACTCTTTAAATAATTTATTATGCCTTTTTAATGTACTTTCTTCTGTAAAAATAAGATGATGAAAATTTAATGTGTTCGCATTTATTTGTTTGGTCACATCTATCATTTCTTCAAGATGTCCATAATTTTTCTCGGAAATGGTACACACAATATTAATAATTGGAAATTTTTGCGATTTTTCTTTTTTTAATTGATTTATTTTCTCAACACCTTTTTTAATCCTTTCATATGTACCTTTTACATTTCTTATTTGGTCATGAATATATTCGGGTCCATCAATTGATATTGATAATTCATCAACCTGGCTATTTACTATGGTCTCTGCATACCTTTCAAGAAGCACACCATTCGTAATAATGCAGCAATGTAAATTCCTGTTCTTAATTTCTTTAATTAGTTTTTCTATATGGCCAAACAACAACGGTTCCCCGCCAAACAAAGTTATATGCGGATTAAAAAGTTTTATTTCGTCTAAAAAACTAATTAATTTTTCAAGTGGGATTTCATCATTTAACTTTTTGGAATCATAATTCTTATTGCACCCGCTGTCCCCCCATTGACCGCACATATAACAACGCAAATTACATTTAAAAGTAAGAAAAAAAGTTACAGCTTCAGGATATATGCTTTCACCTCGTTCATTAAACAAGTATTTTAGATATGCTTTACTTCTTTTTAAAAACGCCTTAAAAGCATATGCAGGTTCAAGCATTGCTTTTCTTAGATTTCTATTAATATTTTTCATTGGAAGCATTTTTTTATCTCCTCAATCATAAAATCAATATCGTTAGAAGTTGCTAATGGGTGTACCGGTAAAGTAATTATACGGTCAGCTAAATAATAAGCGTTTGGAAAATCTTCTTTGTTGTATCCCAAATTAAATATGTAAGGTAATGTTTTGTTATACATATCAGAAACTTCTATTCCGCTTTTTGTTAAGTTCTTAATAATTTTTTCTTTTAATTTCACATCTTTAATAATTAATGGAAATCTGTTCAAATTGGATAATGGATCTATTTCTGGCATTTGGAATACATCATATTTGTTTAAACTTTGCAAAATTCTTTCAGTGTTTTCATGTCTTGTTTTATTAAGTTTATCTATCTTTTCTAATAACCTCAATCCAACTGAGGCTTGCCAATTAGTATACTTGTTTTTTCTTAAATCTTTTGGAACATCTATATCCTTAAATTTTTTTATTACAGCACTAAATATTGAATATAAATATTTATTTTTTATAATTATAAATGCAAGAAATTTAATAAATGTGTATAGTTTTATTAGAGTAGATTGATTTTTCAATTCATTATAGTTCTCATATATACTTTCAAATATTTTTTCATCATTACCAAGTAATACCCCGCCACTAAATGTAGTAAAATTTTTACCTCTCTTGAAACTAAATAAAATAATATCTCCTTGTTCTTTCGTGTTTACTATAAATGACTGAGCATCATCTTCTAACAAGAAAAACTTATTTTCTTTTGCTATTTTCAAATAAGTACTTATCGGAGTATAAATACCAAATAAACGAACATAAGCTGCACATAGTGTATTTTGAGAATTTACTTTCTTATTAAAATCACTTTCATCAAAAGATAGTGTTTTTAGGGAAATATCACATGGTATAGGTTTTAAATTGTTTTCTTGTATTTTGACAATAAGAATTAAAGGAGTATAAGCAGGAATAATTACTTCCTGTTTGTTGCTTAATCTTTTTAATGATTCTAATGCTATTGAAAATGCTGCTGTCCCAGAACTAAACAAATAACAATATTTACTATTTGTTTTTTCTTTCAATTGATTAATTAATTGAAAATAATATTTATCTCTATGATTTAATGATTTAATTGTATAATAAATAAGCTCCCATATTTTTAAATGTGTTGTTACCAATCTTATTCTTTTCATTTACTTTCCAGCCTCTATGACCATAATAGGTACTAACTTGTTTCTTGGGAATCCAATATAATGTATTTTTTTTATTTTCACCAAAGATCTAATGTCCCGTATATTATAAGTGCTTAAGGGTGCTTTCAAATCCGGGTCAAGATATTTTGCCATCTTATATTGAATTTTAAATAAAGGACTTAACTTATTTCTTATCTCAAAGACTATTGATCCATCCAGATTGCATACTCTTGACATTTCCTTTAACATTTTAGATGCAACCTCTAATCCCGGCAAATTTAGTAGCACATTAACGCATATTATAGTATCAAAAGAATTATCTAAAAATGGAAGTTTGGTCCCATTAGCCAATGTAAGTTTTACATTTTTTCCTTTCAGTCTTTTTTCAGCTTTTCCTAACATCTCTTCCCAATTGTCAATCCCATAAAGTTCCATATCTGGAGCAATCTTATTTAATGCATCCAAAAACAAACCTTCTCCGCAACCAACTTCAAGCAATTTTCCTTTTTTTGAGATAATATCCAAAACCGTTTTTCTGATTTTAGCCGGCCAATACCCAGAAGAATACTCCCCTTTTTCTTCTTCTTTTGTTACCATGTTTCTTAGAAATTTACCTAGTCTTCTTAACTCCATATTTTAATAACTCCTCTGCCGCAGAAATAATTTCCTTCGTTTTAATATTTTTCATACATTTCATAGAATTACATTTTATTCTATTACAAGGCGAACAATCAACTTTATTATATATAATAATATATTTATTTTTTGAAATATTAGGTCCTGTTAAATATGGATCAATTGGTCCGTGTATAGATACTATTGGAATATTAAAAGAAGCAGCAATATGCATTGGTCCGGAATCTATGGTAATAAACACATTTGCTCTTTTTATGACTGATGCTACATTTTTTATGTTTTTGTCATTCAATATTATTATATTTTTAAATTGTTCCTTTATCTTTTCTTCTGTTTTAATATTTTTATATGTAATGACAATTATTTTCCAGTTTATTTTTTTATTTAATTCCCTCATTAATTGCATATATATATATTCAGGCCATATTTTTATTGGCATAGCGGATTCCGCATTAACCATAACCAGTTTATCTTTTTTTCTAATTTTATTTCGTTTTAAAAACTTATTGGCGAAAATGATATTTTTCTTTTCGAATTTAATTCTTGCATCATCATTTACATTTATCGCCAATCTTTCTGCTAATTCTTTGTGATAATCTATTTCATGTTTCTTAAAATTTCTTTTTTCCGGTATTTTAATATTATAGAAAAACCCCAGTCCCTCGCTATCTCTCCCAATCCAATATTTTCCACCGATAAGATAAAAAATTAATGCCATTTTAAGAGCAGCCATATGATTAGTTAAAGGTCTTAGATTTATTATCATATCGAATTTTTCTTTTCTAAGAGATAAAACAAACATAAGCTGTTTTATTATTTTTATGTTAAAGGTTCTGGCATCCCGCGTTTTATAATCCATCAATATTGCCTTATCAATATATCCAAGATTATTTATTATTCGATAACTATTTGAAATCGTAAGTAATACAATTTTTGATTTATCATATTTTTTTCTTAATCCTCTTAAAAAAGGGATTGAAACTATCATATCTCCAATTCCACCCAAATTTATAATTAATATTTTATTTATTCTTTGTTTATTGATTTCCATCTAATACCTTCTTTACGGCATCAAACATTTCTTCAACTGTAATTAAATGCATACATTCATTCGTAGCACATTTTCCCAATGAACAAGGGCTGCAATCCAGATTTTTTCTAATAACAGTATTTTTATCGCCATAAGGCCACCACAACACCGGATCCGTAGGACCCATAGTAGATATAGTGGGTATCCCTAATGCCGAGGCTAAATGCAATGGACCGGAATTATTACAAATTAAAAGTTTGCTTTCACTTAAAATATTAACTAATTCTTTAATACTGGAATAAACCGCTTGCACTTTTTCATCCTTTACATTTGCAATAATACTTTCTACTAGTTTTTGATCATTTATTCCCCCAATGACTTTTATGTCCACTTTATACAAAACAAGTATTTCCTTTAATAAATCAACTGTTTTATCTGTATCCCACCTTTGAGATGGATAATATCCCCCAGGGTGTACCGATATACAAGTTTTTATCACCGTGTTTTTTTCTTTAATATTTATTCTGGGTATATTTATTTTTATTGGAACATTAAGTTTTTTTAATATTTCCAGATTTATTTCTCTCATGCTTTTATTAAAAAATTCTGATTCTTTTACCATTAAGTTGAATAAATATTCCCTTTTCCCGCCTGAAAAGCCAATTCTAACCGGCGCACCTGTTAAGAAAGTTAAAACCGCAGATTTTAATTTATAATCATAAAGCATGTCTAGAGCTATATCATATTTTTGTTCTCTTATTTTCTTAATTATGGATATTATTCCTTCATCTATTATTGTATCATCTATGTTTTTTACTAATGTCGTTAGTTCCTTTAAATAAGATCGGACAACAACTGTTATCTTTGCAGCAGGATATTCCAGTTTTAAGTTATCTATAACGGGTATGGTTAACACAAAATCTCCCATTCTATCTAAACGAAATATAATTATTTTTTCTACTTTCTCTAATTTTTTTCTTGGTTTAAAACAAAACCTCACTAAAAAAATAAATGGCAATCTAAATATAAAATACATTTTTAATAGTGGTTCTTTTAATCTTAAAATACTTATTGTTTTAAGACATAGATTTGTTCTAGTTTGTTTTGATTTAATATATAACCCTATTAGTATGAAAATTTTAGCTAAATCAACTATAATTTGATTATAATATTTTTGAATAAAATAAATATCGCTTTTATACATCTCAATAAATACCTTGTCAAAATTCTTAATACTGCTTTGAGCTTCATGATGAATAATTTGAACTTTTGGTAAATAATATACAAGATATCCTGCTTTTTTCATTCTCAGACACAATTCTGTTTCCTCTCCATACATAAAAAAGTTTTCATCAAAGTATCCAGTCTTTTCTATGGCGCTTTTTCTTATAAACATACAAGAACCGCCAATCCATTTTACCTGTCTGGTTTTATGACTAGAATAAAATAGTTTTAAAAATACTTTGTTTTTCCTTAGTTTTAATTTCATAAAATATAGAAATAATATTCTATTAAAAAAGAAAGAAAATATCCCCGGAAAGAAAATATTATAAGAAACCTGAATGGTTCCATCAGAATTTAAAAGTTTCGGTCCAACTACTCCAATATTTTTATTTACTTCCATAAAATTTAAAAATACACTCATTATATCTTTTTTTAGTTCAACATCGCTGTTAAGAATTAATAGATATTTTGATTTAACTATTTTTATACCCTGATTAAGAGCTTTTCCATATCCAACATTTTCCTTGTTTTCAATTAAATTAACTTTTTTAAATTCTGACTTAATCATCTCCAGACTTCCGTCATATGAGTTATTATCTATAACAAAAATATCATAATTATCTTGTTTGCAATTTGTTATTATTGAAACAAGGCATTTTTTTAAATATTCTTTTGTGTTCCAATTAACTATTAATACAGCAATATCTTTCATTTTTGAAGCACCTTCATATATTCATTCTCTAGAGTCTTAATACAAATTTTGATATCAAATATTTTCTCAGCACGTTCCCTGCCGGCCAAAGACAATTTCTTCATTAAATCCGGATCTGTAATCAACTTATCTATGGCTTCTGCAAGTTTTTCCGAATCTCGCGGAGGTACCAATAACCCAGTTACTCCATCAGTAACAATTTCAGGTGTACCACCTGAAGAAGTAGCAATTACCGGTTTTCCTGAAGCCATCGCTTCAAGTAAAACCCTTCCAAATGGCTCAAAATAACTTGGGAGAATAAACAGATCAGCACAAGCCATCATATTTTCTATATCTTTTCTGAACCCGGTAAAGATTGTTTTATCTTTTATATTAAGATTTTCAGCTAATTTTTTTAGTTCAATTTCTCTCCAGGCATCTAAAGGCATAGCCGCACCGCCAACAATCATGAATTTCAAGTTTAAATGTTTTTTTGATAATATAGCCGCAACGTTTAAAAAAATTTCTTGCCCCTTGCCCACACCAAACCTGCCAACCGTCATTATGACTATTTCAGCGGGATTTATACCGAACTCCCTTCTGAAATCCTTAGCATCTAACACAGGGTTATATCTTTTTGTATCTATTCCTGTATATATAACTTTAATTCTCTTAAATCTTTTTCCAAACAAGTTAAACCTCTCTGCGATTTTACCACCATTACAAAAAACAGCGTCAGCAAGAAATATCAGCCATTTTTCAGTATCTATAAGTTCCTTATAAATAAGATTTCTAATATGCCAAACCACTGGTATTTTATTTCTTTTTCCGGCCATTGATGCATATAAATTTGTCCTGATTACATTTCCATGTAAAAGATTTATATTATATTTATTTATAATCTCATCAAGTCTTTTATTTGTATCCCTTACCCCCCTTAAAATCCTTATTTTTGCATAATCAATATGCTCGCAAATTATATTTCTCTTTCTTAATTCTTCAGCAAAAACCCCTTTTGTATCACATGCAAAAAATGGAGTAAAAACACTCTTATCTATATTATCAACAATAGTCAGCAAGCTCTTTTCTGCCCCACCAAGATAAGGAGCATCATGCAGATATAATATATTGTACTTTGCCATTTATATAACCAGCCTAAATTTTTTTATCATATCAATATCTTTACACTTATCCGGACTCCTTTTTGTTGCAAAAGCTTGTTTGGCCATTGGAATTGCAGCCATAAATCCATTAAACATTTCTCTTTTGAAAAACAGTGATCCAAGAACTAAAAACGGCAACATTATAATATGATAAATAAGCAATCTTCCCCTGATAACACTCCATAAAAACAAAAATCTGTTTCTCCAATGTATTGTGCTTATTTTTTTTAAATCATAACTTTTTTTTATAGTACCGCCTTTATCATGGGAAACCAAGCTTTTTGAACAATAGTAAGATTTCCAACCGCGCTTGCCTGCCAAGTAGCAAATATCCATATCTTCCCAAAGGAAAGGGCTATAAATCTCATTAAAACCCCCTAATTTTAAGAATTTCTTCTTATCAAATGCCGAATGTCCTGCTGAAACAAAAACTACTTCAATATATTTTTCCTTTGAGAAAGACTGTTCATAATTATAAATAAACATACCCCATTTAAAACCGATTACGGGAATAAATATTTTTTTTCTGTTATTTTCCAGTGAACCAACAGCAAAACAGTCATGCTCTTGAAACTTAACAAGTATATCATCCATGAATCCTTTTGTTACCTTAACATCCGTATTAAGAAGATACACAATATCATAATTGCTCTTTTTTATCCCGAGGTTACATGCTTTTCCAAAACCGCTATTTTCTTTTGTTTTAAAAACTCTAACGGAAGGGAATCTCTTTTGCACAAATTCTATGCTTCCGTCACGAGAACAGTCATCCACCATAATTATTTCATTCTTTGCTTTAAAATCTTTAAGTGTTTTTAAAAGGAACGGAATATTTGTTGATAAATATTCTCTGCCGTTATAATTAGGTATTATGATGCTAATATTTTTCATTGTTTAAATCCCAGTTTAATTAATTTTCTGAAACATAAAACAAAATACAATATTTCAGAAATTACGGTGGCAAAAGATGCGCCAATAAAACCATATTTTGGAATAACCAAAATATTAAGCAAAACATCAAGGATTACCGCAAAAGTTAAATATAATAAAATATTTTTCTGATGGTTTAACGAAGTTAACAAATAACTATAAAATCCATTTACGAATATAAACGGTATAGCCCAGATCAATATTGCAAACGCATATACAGAATCAATAAATTTATATCCATAAAGTAAAATAATTATTTGTTTACTTAAAACAAAGCAAATTATTGTAACAATTATACCAGATATTAAAAGTAAACGGCCTGTTTTTTTATGTGTAATTAAAAGCTCGTTCTTATCATTTTGCGCATTAAAAGCCATTGATGGAAATAATGAGGTAATCAGGGGTGAGATTAAAAATCTTAAATTATAAACAAGATTATAACTTGCATTGTATAAACCAACTGCCTCCTCGCCTTTCATTTTTGATAACATTATGGAATCCAAATACAGATAAAGCATAAGTAAAATATTTGATAAAAAAAAGTAAGAAGATTCTTTTATAGACGTAATTAAGATGCTCTTTGAAAAAACATATTTAATATCAGGGAACTTTTTTAATAACAAATACACACTGGATATCAGCATTATTGCTTCAACAAATACATAAACCAGTGCAATCTCTACAACTCCTTTTTTATTAAAGACCACAAAAATTACCATGACAAATACTAATATCTTATCAATTAAACTAAATATGGATTCGTATTCCATCATTTCATAAGCTATGAAAATAGTTCTAAAGAATATCGAGAATGAAAATAAGATGTAATATAATGCCATTAACATTATGACTGTTTCCGTAACAGGATCATAATTAATAAAAACAACAGTAAAATAAACGCTTGCAAAGACTAATACGCCCAATATTATTTTAAATGGAATAATACTTCCCAATAAACTACCGATTTTTGTTTTATCTTTAGCAATCTCCCTTACAAGATAAATATTAAAACCATAATCAACACACACAGCAAATATCAAACTAATGGCATTTGCCAGGTTGAATTTTCCAAAGTCTCCTATTGACAGACTTCGACCTAAGTAAACAATAAATAACAATGATAATACTTTTGTAATAGCCTGCGTTATAAAAAGCCACCATGTGTTTTTCATCACTTTTTTAGAAAAAAATTGAGTCACCTTTTCCTCGCAACTATATGCATTGTCCCGGTAGTTCCAGTTACAAAAGATAATAATCTTATCATTAAACTTATTGGTTTAATAAATTGTATTTTATATGTATTCAAGCTGTTGAAAAAGTCATTTTTTGTGTCATTCTCGCGAATGCGGGAATCCAGTGTCTTAAAACCACTGATAAGATAAGACTCTGGATGCCCGATTAATACACTCGGGCATGACAAACATGGATTACCTTTTAGAGAAGATTGAATGTCTTTATCTTTCTTATTCCCTGAAGGTATATTTTGCCTTAATCGTTTTATAAGACCGGATAAAATATTACCCTTCGCCAGGACTAAACTACCAAATGTTTTTTCAATGACAAATCCATTATTTAAAAGTAATTTTTTTATTGTTTTTCTGGTGAAATGATACAAGTGCCTTGGTACATCTATATGACACCAATATCTCCCAAAAATAAATCTCTGCAAACTATTAAAATTCGGAACACTGATTATTAAAACACCCTTATTTTTCAAGTGATTATATATTTTTTTCAGGTTTTCATTTATATTCGGAATATGCTCCATTACCTCAAACATGGTCATAACATCAAATTTTTCGTTTTTCAAATCAGTTTTAATAAAATCCTTGTTTGTAATATTCAGATTAAGTTTTCTTTTTGCAAATGAACATGCTTCTTTTGACAATTCCACCCCTTTAACATCCCAACCTTTATCTTTCATAAACTTAAGAAAAAATCCTTGTGCAGCCCCAATATCAAGTATTTTACCCTTTTTTTTAAAATGATTGATAAGCTCATATCTTTCGCTTAAACCTTCTTTTTCTTTCTCATTTAAATCCATCTTGTAACATGTTGATAAATAAAATTTATTTAATTCTTTTCTATTAAGGACTGGATTCAAATAAACGAATTTGCATTTTTTGCATTTTACTATTTTAAAAACACCTTTATTCCTTCGATTGCAATCTTCAAGAATATATAATAACTTAAAATCTTTAGACCCGCAAATTTCACATTTTTTGTTTTTCATTTTTAATTATTTCCAGCATCTTCTTAATTCTTTGTTTAAAAGTATGGTCTTTATACGTCCTTTTTTGCGCATTCTTTGCTATCTCTTCCCGTTCTTTAGTCTGAGATAGATAATATTTAATTAGATCTCTTAATTCTTCTTTAGTTTTAAAACAAATTATTTCTTTTCCTATTTCAAAATATTCACTAATGCTTTCTGTATATTCCGTTAATTGAAATGTTCCACATCCAGCTACTTCAAAAGTTCTTGAAGGCATATCAAAATGTTTCTCTCCTGTAAAACCATGTATATTTACAATGATATCTGAACTATTTATTATCTTAACAACTTCCGAATATTCTTTAAAAGGGCCTCTTCGGTAAGATTTAGCTAAAACAGGAAATTCTTTTATCCAATTACCAAATATATTATATTTTGATCCCCATATTGATAGATCTAAATCTGCTATATGTTCGAGTACTTTTACCCTTTGAGGTACAACTGTTCCTATAAAACTTACTTTACTTTTATATTTTGTTTTATCTTCTTCGTTAATATTGATTTTTTTATGAACATTCTCATCACAAGCCATTACTAATGTCTGGAAGTTATCAGCTGTAATATTTATTTCTTTTAATGCTTTTAAGGAATCAATTATAAAAAAGAAATCATAGTATTTGGGATATTCTTGTAAAAACTTATTCCTATATTTAGAAACAACAGTATCATGAAACCAATTAATCAAGGTTGCATTACTCTTTTCTTTTATGTCCATTAATGTTGAAGAGTGTATATTCTCACCTAAAAACACAAGTATATAATCCGGATTATAATTATTTATTTCCCTTAATAAATCTGAATTCATCTTTTTAGCTTTTAGGTCTTTCATTATACTCAATCTATCGGCTATTCTTGTTAAAAAAGAATGAGGACTCTTTCTGTAGTCAAAAGATCTAACATCATGATTATACGAAATAAAAGCATCTTTTGTCCAATCTGCTATATGTCCTAAAATACCTTCTGAAGGCGCAACTAACAATATTTTCATATCATTTTTAACCTTATGCCTGATAATTCCCCCTTAATAAAGGGGTTTAGGGGGTTGTTTTAATAATTTGCCTTTTTACACGAAATTTCAATACAACAACCCCCTTGATCCCCCTTAACAAAGGGGGAATATGGAAATATAATCCTCACGGCTTTTACTGACTATTTACAGGTTTTCTAAACTTTTTTAATTTTATATTATTCCTTTTTGGCCACTACAAATAAGGTGGCTGTCCGGCCAAAACAAAAGCTGATTATCTCCAGGGTTCCAAATACTATAAATTCTATAAAATGCAAGATGGCTGCTGGTATTTTTCTCATATTTGGCTTTCCCTTAACGGTTATAGTATTTTCTACTCTGACAAGATTTTGTCTTTTTGGATACAAATTCAAGTCGCTTAACATATATCTTAAACTGTCAGAATATCCGGGAAGCGGATTCTTAACATTAATCAAACTGTTATAAATTTTCACATCCTTAAACCCATTATTTGAAAGCAATTTTCTAACAGTTTTAGATGTATAATGATATAGGTGGGTCGGGGCTTTCAACCCGTACCAGTATTTGTTAAATAATAATCTTTGAAGGCTGTTAAAATTCGGTACACTAAAAATAAAAGCACCATCATCTTTAAGAAGCCGGCAAACTTCCTTTATATTCTCGTTTGGATCGGATATATGCTCCAGCACTTCCCACATACTTATAAAATCAAATTCTTTTTCTTTCAGATTTGCTTCTTTAAGTCCACTGTTGTAAATTTTCAGGTTAAGTTTGCTTTTTGCGAAACTAGCTGCCGTAATAGAAGGTTCCACTCCAGAGACATCCCATCCTTTATCGGTTAATATTTTCAGGAACAAACCGTCTCCTGTTCCAACATCAAGCAATTTCCCGGATTTGCCGAATTTTTCCAAAAAGTTAACTCTTCTTTTAAAGATTATTGACTTTATTGCTTCCTTATATAAGTCCTCCTTATTTACTGTGTAAAAATAATTTTCCGGGTAATATTTTTGTATTTCATTTTTATCAGGCCTCGGATTCACATAAACAAGACCACATTCATCACAGCGCACAATATTAAATTCACCGGGTATACCCCAGTCGTAATCTTTCGTGACCAATAGTAGTTTGGTGGTCTTCGAATGACAAACAGAACAATCAATGTATTCCATTTAAAGTTCACCCCTTATCAATATTAAAACCCCATAAACTTTCCCGCTGACCTTAATGATCCTATAACCGCGTTCTTTATTTTTGACTTCAAAACAAACAATCTAAATCTTAAGGATTTCAAGTCTTTATCACAAATTTTCAGGACTCTTTTATCCGTTACAATCGAATACAGATTATACTTTGACAGATCCTTTTCAATGAACTTCACGGGCTTTTTTACCTTGACCATAACTCCACCCAGATTGTCAGATTCAATTTTACAAATATCACAGTCGCCAAAAATATGTTTCAAATCTTTTATTTCGTACCTCCAATAATCATCCGGATAACCATGAAAAGGAAAACCGTACGACCTGGTGCTGATAAAAATTATCCCCTTCGGCTTGCAGATATTTTTTATATTGTGAATAGCAAGCCGCCAATCCCTTACATGCTCCAACAATTCCGTCGAGATTACCATGTCAAATCGCTCTTGGCCGAATTCCAGCAACAGATCTTCGACCCTGCAAACTTTGTCCACTCCGCTGCCTTTTACTATGTCGACACCAATGTACTTTCTCGGTTTTAAAGACATTATTACCGGCCTAATACTTCCGTTAAAATCAAAAGAACCTATCTCTAGAATGTTTTTCTTAAATATTTCATCTTTTTTTAAATTAGCCGCTGCAAATAAAACTATTTTTATGTTCATACACCCCTTTTTTTTATAATTCTGGCAGGAACGCCTGCTGCTACGGAAAACGGAGGAATACTCTTTGTTACAACCGCGCCCGCACCTATCACGCTTCCTTTGCCTATCACTACACCATCAAGAATGATTGCTCCTGCACCTATCCAAACATCATCTTCAATTATAATTCCGAGTTTTGTTTCACCTTGTTTTGAAATTAAAATATCCGGATTTTCGTAAATATGGTTTGCCGGCACTATTGTAACCCTTGTAGATATGTGTACATCGTTGCCTATAGTCAACCCTCCATGCCCATACAGAACAACAAAATCATTAATTGTACAGTTTCTTCCGGTTTTTATTTTCCCTCCATTTGCTTTTAAAAGTACATATGGCTCAACATAGGTATTCTCCCCCAATTCAATGCTTCCTCCGTTGTTAGTAATAAGCCTTGCTCTTCCTTCCACTACAACATTATCGGCTAGAAAAATATCTCTGCCTTTAATTGTTGCCGCGGGAGAAAGAAATACATTTCTTCCGGATCTTACCCCTCTTATAAAGCAGAGTACTTTCTTAAATATGTTCTTTAAAATCTTCATGTTTTCTCCATAGTAAGCGGTATCTTTTCTGCCGCCTTTTTTACTGTTAATTTTTGTTCATATAGCACCATTATAAGTGCAGTCATAAACCAAAAAGGCTCCATTACCCTTACAATCATAAAAGTGTTGGTTGTTATAGCATTTGCAAGTAAACCAACAAAACCAATTATATATCCAAAGGCTAAAGACTTTGTAAATTCATTATCAGCTATGTTATAAAGTCTCCAACCAATCTTAAATATTGTAACCAGCATCCAAATAAATACGCCTAAACCAATAACACCAAGTTCCCCCAGGATTCTAAAATACTGCCCATCTACAAAACCTACCCCGGTAATACCGTAGCCTGTTAAAAAATGGTTTGGTAGTTTTTCTTTTAATATCATAGTCCAACTTTCTATCCTACCAATACTAGATGCATCAAGCTTAACATTTGTTTCCTCCACTGTTGTTTTTCCTTTAAAAGTCTCTTGAATTCTATTTATAACATTTTCCGGTAAAATAATTGGTAAAAATATTAGACTAAAAAAAAGAATGGTTAAAAGCAGTAATTTGTGCTTTTTTGCAAGAACAAAAGCCGTTAAAAATAATACAGCAAAAGATATGTATGATGCTCTAGATAAAGTTTGTAAAAAAGGCGGTAACATAGAAAGGAAAAATAATAAAACCCGTATTTTTGTAGTGACTTTTGAAATGTAAAGAAAACAACCTAATAAAATTCCAAAAACTATCACAAAATATACACCAATGGTGCCCGGTTCACCGCTTTGTACTCTTTCTCCAATTGCAGTTTCAAAAGGAGCAGATACTCTCACTCCAGCGATTATTTGGAT
The DNA here is from genome assembly GCA_043822305.1 of Candidatus Firestoneibacteriota bacterium. Lineage (GTDB taxonomy): Bacteria > Oederibacteriota > D2-FULL-39-29 > D2-FULL-39-29 > JBDRBU01 > JBDRBU01. The sequence continues at coordinate 5,788 of JBDRBU010000085.1, read as the reverse complement.
GTATCCGTAGATAACAACAATTATACAGGTTATTAATCCCGCTATTAAATATTTTTTTACATCTTTTTCATCCTTACATATATTAACCACAAGAAAAAAAATAAGAAAATATTGAATATATTTTAAAACAAAAAAGAATCCTTTAATGTAATATACATCTTCCAATAAAACACCTTTTAAAGTAAAAATAACACAGATAACGGAATATATTAAAAGAGGGGGGTTTAAAGGTGTATGTTTTAAAAACCTTATTTCTTTTGAAATTGCAACACGACTAAACCATACAAATAAAATTACAATAAAAATTAAATCATCTGCCCTGACTATTATGGCTCTACCTGGAACATCACCAATCTTAATTTCCGGAGAAAGGAGCATAGAAAAAATCAAAATATATATTCCAAATTCTATTTTAAAAAAAGAAATTAATCCTATAAGTAAACATAGAACAAGCCCTATCAATGTCTCTGGTTTTACCAAAGGAATAAAAAACGAAATCAAAATAGATATAATAACAATCATGAATAAGGCGATGATTGTGTTTTTATGCATTAGGAGTCTCTATCTTTTTCTTTATAATATCTCGATGAATAATAGTAGCTCCCATAATACGGTATCAGTTGAAGGTTCGCGTCATTTAGGACTATGCCTAATATTTTCGAATTTACATTATCTAATTGCGTCTTGGCCCTTTTTAATGCAATCTTGGACGTTTTTCCTGACTGATAAACCAAAATACTTGCATCAACTTTTGAAGCCATTATTGTGGCGTCGGCGAACAGCAACACCGGTGGGCAGTCAAAAACTAAAATATCAAAATTATTTTTCAAGTCAGAAATAAGTTTTTCAATTTTATCTGAATTTATCAAATCAATAGGATTTGAATACACAGTTCCACAAGTAATTATCTTAAGATTCTCCATCCCGGGTATTTTAATAATATCATCAAACTTAAAACCGCCCATAAGCAAATCTGGAGTGCCTTTTAAACCCTCTGACCAATTAATATTACCAAGTATTATATCAGTTAAGCCGTCTTCTCTTTTCAACCCTAATAATCTATGAATTATAGGCCTTCTTAAGTCTGATTCTATTAAAACTACTCGTTTACCGCTCTCTGCAACCGAAAGTGCAAAATTTACAGCATTAAATGTTTTACCTTCGCCAGGACCTGAACTTGCAAAGAATAATGATTTCCTGCCATCTTTTTCCATATTGAAATAAACATTTGTTCTTAAAGTATGATAAGATTCAACTAAAATAGACTTTTTTGAATGCCAACTAATAAAATTGTCTCTAAAATATTTAATATCGTCTCGCTTGACCATCCTTGAAAAGATACTCCCTCTCCTTTCTGAATTTTCACCTGCATGAGGTATCAGACCCAAGACTGGTATCTCCATAAACGCCTCAAGATCTTCAACATTAGCTATACTTGTATCGAAACTTTCAAGTATAAAAATGATAATACTTCCGATTATAAAACCTAAAAATCCTCCAATAATCATATTTAACTTTTTATTAGGTTTAACAGGGTTTTTCGGTTCTTGAGCGGCGCTTTCTATAACCGCTGATTGAATCTTACCAGCTTCGTTTATTTCTGCTTCTTGATATTTTTTTCGTAGATTACTATATAGAACTTCTATAATTGATACTTCTCTCATCATTCTTATCAATTCCAAATCTTGTTGTGAAAGTGTTTTTACCTGATTTTCAAGATATTTAATTTCTGCTTTTCTTTTTACAACCTCAGGGTGTTCTTCGGTATAAGAATTTAAAAGACCTGCCAGGTCTGAATTCAAATCTATAAGCTTACTTGCATATGCAGTAGCCATTCCGGAAGCATTGCCTTTTGCTTTAAAATCCCTTAATTTTTCTTCAGCTTTAGAAAGTTCTATTTTTTGTTGTTCTAATTGTACGGCAATATATTGTTTTTGATCATTGGCTGCTTTGTTTCTTTGTTCCATACTTCTCTTTATATAAGCATTAGCAATAGCATTCGTTTTTTTTACAGTGTCTTTTGCATTGCTTGCATATGCGGTTATTTGAATCCTATTGCTAGCGACTACCTGTTCACATTCAATTTCATCCTGAAATTCACTTACAGTTTCTGGAATCTTAAGCGTCTCCAAAGCGATTTCTACTACCTCCCTGCTTTTTGCAATCCTTATCTCTGTATCAATAGGATCTGTTCCTGGCACAACATTTGTCACATCAATTTTAATAAGTGTTTGAGCCTTATAAATTGTTTTTTGCGCCATGGTAAATATGTAGGTTGACATAAGCATTAAAACAATAGAAAATACTATTACATATTTTCTTTTGTTAAAAATTTTCCAGTAATCGGATAAAGTAAGCTCTTGATGTGCCATATTTATTTCACCACCAGATATAATGTAAGTAAAGTTGAAACCAAAGTTAATACAGGAAATATATTGCCTAAAAACCAATTAAACGCGGATAATGCTTTCTGTGGAATATAAACAATATCATCAACTTCAATCTCAATGTTCTTTTTCATATCCCCTCTATCTATTACATCTTCCATGTTCACTTCAATAACAGTTTTAGGATCTTTCCCTCTGAAAATCTTTACAGCAGTAAGATCACCGTCATTTGTGAAACCTCCGCAAATCGATAAAAGTTCAAGTATCCTTAACCCATCGCGAAAATCATATCCACCCGGACTTTTAACTTGACCCATTATACTAACCTTTCTAGTCCCGAATTCTTTAAGAGTTACAGTAACCAAGGGACCGGTAACATATTTTATAAGTTCTTTTTCTATCAGTTCTGCAAGTTCTTTTAAACTTAAACCTTCAGCTTTTATTTTGCCTATCAGTTGTATATTTATATTCCCATCTTTTTGGACTATTACCTCTTTACTTAATTCCACAGGAGGAATAACAATAATATTTAAAATATCTCCTGTTTTTATCTTGTAATCTTTAAAAGTTTTTACTTCTTCTGCTTGTAAATTTAAACTATTTAACAACAGAAAACCTATTATGATTAATCTCATCTTTCCTCCAGTAAACTACTCTAATAAAATTGTAAATATTCACTGAACCCCGTTACCGTATATTCAATATGTTTGTAGTTGCCCAATTCATTGGGCTCTTGTTACTTTTCTTTTGCCTGATAAATCAGGCAACTACAACTGCTAATCTATTACTAACTTCAGTAAGGATTTACATAAAATCACATCAATTATTAGCTTTTTTGTAGCCGCAGTCTTGACTTTCACTAATATAAAATAAACAATTAGGAATGCACCACGAAGATGGTGTGAGCCTGCGTGATTTATTTGGCTTTTTGCCCAATCTTTAGAACGACTTATAAATCTTTCATTTAGAAATTTCTTTTAATATGTTTACTAATCCTGTAATTTTCGCAGTTGCATCTTTCAATTCTTTTACATTGGCTATAACGCTATTAAATTCTTCTTCCTTTTTTTCTATGTCCGTTATTCTTTTTTCATAAGCGCTTAAATTATTTATTATATCAGCTATTTTACCAAATTCGTCCACTTTTTTGCTTATTTTTTCTATCTTTTCTGTATTTAAATTTTCTATGAAACTAACGTTTTTACCTAAGTTACTTATTTCTTCATTTAATTTCACTAATTTTAATATGTCAAATTTATTAAGGTTTTCCGCTTCTTTATTAAAATTATTCATTATTAGACTAAGTGCATTAATTTTTTCTTTCAAAGAACTTATGTCTTTAATATCTTCTATGGTTTTGCTGAATTCATTTACTTTATCCTTAATTTCTACAAACTTATTCACATCAAAATTTTCTACATAATTCGTAATTTTGCCAAATTCACTTACCTTGTTCTTTATATCAGAAATATTCTGATGATCCAGCTTTTCCATAGCTGAGGCAGCATTATATAATTCATTTATTTTAACTTTTGTTTCTTCGATTTTATTAAGATCTACCCCATTTGCGATTATTCCAATCTTATTAAATTCTCTCAACTTGTTATTTATATCCACTATTTTTCCGACATTTAAACTTTCCACTGCATTTGCTTCTTTATTGAGAGTATTCATAACTTCTTTAATTTTATTTATTTTTTGAAGATCAAAAACCTCAATATCTTTTGTGCTATTGTTTAATTCCTCTATTTTGTTTTTAATTTTTGTTATTTTATCAGTTAATATCTTTACATCTTTCACGCTTTCTGTTACTCTATTGAACTCATTTATACTGTCGTTTATTTCGGATATACGATCGGCACTCAATTTTTCTATAGCTGTTGCGGTCCCGCTGAGTTTCATTATTTTATCCACGGTCCTTGTTATTTTATCTATATCAAGTTTCTCCATCTCGTCCGCAGTTGTGATGAACTCGCCCAATTTCTCTTTGGCCTCTATGGCGGACCTGCTCAATAGATTCAAGTCTGTTACGCCCTTTGTTGCCCTGTTAAATTCGTCTATTCTATTTTTTATTTCCACAATCTTGGAAATATCCAGGTTTTCTATAGAATATACAGATTTACCAAGGTTATTTACGGCTTCTTTAACATTTTCGGCTACCTGACTAAATTCACTTATCTTGTTGTTTATTTCAGTTATCTTTTCTACACTTAAACTTTCGACCGCATTTACTGTTTTGTTAAATTCCTCTATCTTTTCTCTTACGCTGAATATTTTTTTAATATTTATATCTTCTATCTTTCCGGTTATCTTGATGAATTCATCAAGTTTATCTTTTACTTTTATCGTGGTTTCCCCCAAAACATTCAAATCGGTTATATTCTCTATCGTCTTATTTAATTCATCTATTTTATTCTTGATTATGGATATCTTTTCAACATCAAGGATCCTTATTTCCCCGGCGGCCCTGATGAATTCATCTAATTTTTCTTTTACTTCTATTACTGTTTTCCCCAGGATGTTCAGGTCGGTCACATTCTCCGTGGTCTTTTTGAATTCTTCAATCTTGTTCTTAATCTCGGATATCTTATTGTTTGTTTCAGTTATTCTTTCTATATTCAAACTTTCAACGGTCCTTACGGCCTTGTTGAATTCATTTATCTTGTCTCCGGCCTTGGATATTTTATCTATATTTATACTTTCTATTTTTCCGGTAACATTGATAAATTCATTCAACTTTTCTTTAACTTCTATGGCTGTCTTTCCGAGAACATTAAAATCGGCGATATGCTCCGTTGTCTTGTTGAATTCCTCCAGTTTGTTCCTGATAACGTTTATCTTCTCTATATCTAAACTCACGACTGCCCCTGCGGTCACGGTAAATTCATCCAGTTTTTCTTTTACTTCCATAGCGGTCTTTCCAAGAATGCTTATATCCGCTATGTTTTTTGTAGCTTTGTTAAATTCTTCTATCCTGTTCCTTATATCAGTTATCTTACCGATATCCAGACCTTCTATTGAATACGCAACCTTGCTGAATTTATCTACAGCATCCCTGGCTTCGTTTATCCTCTGCACATTATAGGTTTCCACGCCTTTCTCAGCCGCACTTAACTCATCTATCTTATTCCTTACTTCCGCTATACTATTTGCCAATACTTTCAGTTCGTTCACACCCTCGGCTGCTTTGGCAAATTCGTTTATCTTTTCGTTTATCTCCGCTATCTTTTCTACGCTTAAGCCTTCGGCCGCATTCGCTGTCTTGTTGAATTCTTCCAGTTTGTTTTTAACATTCAATATCTTTTCGGCATCCAATCTCACGACTTCCCCGGCGGCATTAACGAGTTCATTCAGTTTTCCTTTTACTTCTATTGTAGTCTTCCCGAGAATATCAAGGTCAG
>JBDRBU010000084.1:0-25041 GCA_043822305.1 Candidatus Firestoneibacteriota bacterium | reverse complement strand
GATTAATAAAGAATCCTGGAAGATAAATTTTTGCAGGGAAAGACCGGGAAAATCAAATCTTCCATTTGAAGATTCAATGTGGTCTCCAACCGGTGGAAGCTCGCATATTCCAGAGAAGTTTGGAACAGTAAAATTTAAATAGGGACAGACATCATTAGGATTTGCGCCTAAAAAGACAAGAGATGCTCGTGTAGTTTATGTCTGCAGAATATCCAACTGGGCGAAAGAGATAGGGGTAAAATTAAAAAATATGACAAGATTATTTTTTTATGATATAATAGCAATAAAATATGGGATAGGATATTTAATAGAGACAAACATTTAAGACAGATAATAAATTATGTAACGAGTGTTATTAGTGTTGTCATTATGCTGGGAGGTTTGAATGATAAATATAGAAAATAAAGCAGGAAGTTTTAGTCTAGATGAAAAGACTGGATTGATAAAGTCTTTGATGTGGAAGGGAAAGAATATAGATCTTTTTAAACAACTCAGGCAGGGGATAAAAGGTTATATTGGTGGAATAAGAATCTTTGATGAGTTAGATAGAAAGTGGTTTAGTGATTACACAACAGAATTTACAGTAACAAATTTTAAGGCAACAAAAGATAAAATTTCGTTTAATAAGAATTTTAAAGGGGCGAAATTTAACTTAAAAGTAACATTTACAGCAGAAAAGGATTGCATAGATTGGGAAGTTGTCATGGAGAAGAAGAACAAAAACATAGAAGATAGGTCAATAAGGGTGTATTTCTTTTTGCCCCTTATAGCCGGCTGGGATGTCTGGGCACCGGCAGAGCAGGGAGAGTGGACATTTGATGGAATGAGTTCATTTGAATATATGTATGGTCAAATACCATATTTTGGAAATACAGAGATAGTAGTTCCGATAATATCACACTTCAACAAAGACCTTAATGTAGGTTTTTCAGTAATAGTTCCGTACGATAAGAAAGTTCCAGCGAGTAAATTCCAATTTCAGAATGGAGAGAAATGTTTTAATTGGGGTAATCAGGAAAAACCACACATAGAAGATTATCCGGTTTTTGAAGTTGTTAATTATTATATTGGCCTTGTAAAAAATAGAAAGTTGCAAACAAATTGCAAAATATTTTTTCATGATGGTGATTGGAGATGTGGATTAGGAGCAACATTTGAAAAATATAAGGAATATTTTGTGCCACGCTCTAAAAATATTTACAAAAGAGAAGGAGTATTTCAATGTGGAGATATTCATACGGCTGATCATATAAATAAAGAAAAGAAAGTAGGTTTAAAATATTTAGAATTGCACGGACATTTTCCTTGGTATGGATATTACTTCCCAAAAGAGAAAAGATGGAGAAACGTGGGTATATTGGAAGGAATATATCTTAAAAGTGAAGGGAAACTAAGTCCTGAAGAAGTATTGAAAAAATATTACGAGATGACCGATAAGGATCTAGAGGTTATGAAAAAAGAATTTCCAGAAAGAAGAAAATGGTTTTATGAACTCTCTAAAAAAGAAATAAAAAAAGCAATTTTAAAATTAAAAAAAGCAGGGATAAATGTGTTTTATTATATTAATTTTTCGGATGGATTTAAACCATTTGTTGAGAAAAGATTTGAAAGTTCTATTGTAAAAAAAGAAAATGGTGAATATAGCACCTGCTGGCGTATGTGTAATTTAATGAATTGTGATATAGGATTACCATTTGGCCAATATATGTTAAAGACGGCAAAAAATATTTTAAAAGAATACCCAATGTTAGATGGATTTTTCTTAGATTGTTGGATACATGTTAATTTAGATTTTGCTCACGATGATGGAATTACAGTCGTAAATAATAAACCTTGTTATAGTGTTAACTTCTCTTATGATGAATTAAATGAAAAAATTTACAAAGATTTAATAAGGACTGGAAGAAATAATTTTGCCAATAAACCGCACACGATAAGGTCAATGAAATCAGTTGATGGAGTTTTACTTGAAGGAGATGGAAATGTAAGTGAGGAGAAATTTTTCTATTCGGCCATAGCCAAGCCAATATTTTTAATGTGGACTTCTGATGCAAAAACAGTAGATGAAAATTTAAGAAGAGCAGTAGTTTTAGGTGGCTATCCAACAACACCGTATGCAGATTATAAAAGTGAGACTAAAGAAGGAAGAAAAAATTTAAAAGAATTATCAAAACTTTATCAAAAACATTTACCACTTTATGCCCAGTTTAAAGAAAGAGTTTTATGTTTTGAGCCGGATCCAATGAGACTTTCACCTGGAATGAGAGGAAAACTATATACAGTTAAAGATGGATATGTAGCTGGAATAATGAACGAAGGCATAGAAGCAGATGATCAGATCAAATATGGTAAACCAAAATATGCTTATTTTAGGATAAAAAGAGGATATGATCTAGGAGTTGTAGAAGTGATGTATCCGGGGGATAAAAAACCCAAGAAAGTTAAATTTATGTTTAATGGTAGTATAATAGCCGTGCCTTTAATTAATTATAAAAACTGTGTAGTGGTAAAATTAAGAATTACAAAAAACACCGGTAAAAAAATAAGTAACATTAAATTTTCTGAAGTTATAGATTCTTGTGGCGACCCAAAAACAGCATTTGGACAATAAGGAGGGAATAACCAATGAAATTTATTAGCAAAAAAGAAAGATTTCTGAAAATTTACAAAAAGTTGCTGGGTAAATTTCCTTCTAAGGTTCCTTTTTTAACGAGAATTATTGAAAGGAAAGAGTATGATGATTATATCAGAGAGAAGGTAATTTTTCAAAGCGAGATAAAAGAAAGTATTTTTGCGTATTTTCTTATTCCAAAAAAAAGTTATTATCAGGAAGGTTTACCAGTTGTTATTTGTTTACATCAACATGGAGGCCATTTTGCCTTAGGGAAAAGTGAGATTGTTGGACGAATTGGTAACAAGAATCAACAATATGGGCTTGAATTAGTAAAAAGAGGATATGCGGTTTTTGCAGCAGATAGTAGATGTTTTGAAGAAAGACAGAAGTTCTGGGATGGCGATGGAATATATTCACATAGATTACTTTTAGAAGGCAAGACATTAGCCGGTATGTTTATCTGGGATATTAAAAGAGCAATTGATTGGTTGGAGAGCCGTAAAGAAATCAATCCAAATCGTATCGGGCTAATTGGTCACTCAATGGGTGCTATGCAAGCTTTGATACTCACTCCTTTAGAAAAAAGGATAAAAGTAGTCATGGCCAGTTGTGGAGCAAAAGTGTTAAAAATTGCTTTTTTAAGAGGAGATGACATCCCCTGGTCTTATCAAATACCCGGATTTATGAAAACAGGCGATCTTCCTCTTTTATATTCAATGATTGCTCCAAAGCCATTTCTTTTATTAGGGCGTAGTTCAGATAAAGTTTCAACATTAGAAGAACAAAAAGTAGTGAAAAAAGAAGTTATGAAAATCTATAAATGTCTGGGAAAGGAAGAATGTTTTAGTTACTACCTTGAAGATGGAGGTCATGCTTTTTCTTTTACTATGCGAGAAAGAGCATATAAATGGTTAAAGAAATGGCTTTAAAGAGGTGAAAAAAGCAGGGAGGAAAATCCTTATAAAAAGGGAACAGACTATATCTGGATTAGTCAGTAATCAATCTGGAGTTTCACACAAAATTTCAGAAGTTTTTGCTAAGAAAAATGTAAATAGAAAAAGTTTATAATTTTTAAGTGCAATTTTATCCTGTAAGATTTTAGAAAAACTTAAAATTCCATCGTTCATAGTAGATCCAGTTATTGTAGATGAGATAATTTCTGAAGCAAGGGTAACAGGGATATCCCAGATTGTAAATAGTCAGTGAAAGCCGTGAGGATTGTATTCCCCCTTTATTAAGGGGGAGTTAAAAAATAGAGGGCTTTCGCTGAATATTCACCATTTAAAGGACGACAGGAAATAGAAATAGATTCAATTATTGAAAAATAATTGTTGTTTCTTTAATGGATTTTTGATAAAATTTATTGTTAACGGAGGTGTAAAATGAATCAAAAAGGAAGTGTTTTGGTTCTATCAATATTTGTTTTAGCTATGATTCTGCTACTGGCTGGGTTGTTTTTGCAACTTACGGTTATAAATTTAATGTTACTCGAGCGATCATTAGGTGTAGATAAAGCATATTGGATAACAATTGCAGGAATAAATCAACAAAAACATGATATGAAAGATTATTGGTTTCAACATCAGATGGAATATGTAGGACCTAAAGAATTCGGAGGAGGGCAGTATAAAGTAGGTGTAGCCACATTAATAGGTCAAGGAATTCACAGGGCTTTTATCGTGTCTCTGGGAGAATGGCCAATATCAGCTAAAGAAGAGGAAAGACACAGGAAATGTATATATGCTCAAGTAAGCATGAATACACCTACTGATTATTTATTTTTCTTTGAGGGTAAAGCTCATAATTTTAGAAGCCATAATTCAGGTGGAAATCCAATTCATGCAGGTCCAATTCATCTGAATGGAGATGCTTATGTAGGGCATGGTCCATCGTTTGTTTTTGATGGTTCGGCTAACTCAATTTTTAAAAAATCAGACAAGGATTATGGACCAGTAATTTCTTGTTCTGGAACAATTTATTCAGCAAATGATTCTTACTCAGGAGGTGTGAACCTATACACAGCATTTGGTGAAGGTGAGATTTTAAATCCATTTACTTTTAATTGTAGTAATATCCCGTCAAATTTTACAGATGTTACTTATTCTTCATATGGTGGTATAAAATGGCCTGGTAATGGAGGTGCATCAAGGGGACAACCTGAACCAGTTCCATATAACTCTAAAGCTTTTCCTTCATTAACAAAACCTAAGATAGGTTTAGATGGTAATGAATATTCTTATCCATTAGTTGAGCATAAAGAAAATGGAGGTATATATATAAAAGTACCGAAAACTACTGAAATAAGCGAGAAATACTTTAAAAAATGGATAAATCCGGATTGGTATATTGAAAATTTTGATTGGTCTAATGGATGTGCTTCTACTACTTATATAACAGATGAACAAAGACCAAGAAGTTCTTATGCAACGATCCCTGAGTATGATAAAGAGATGAATCCTGGAGGTATAGAATTTGGGAAAGAAAGAGACCCTAGATTTATAAGGCATATATCTTTAAGACCATCCTCAAATACAAACACCTATGTCTGGCCACTTTCTCAATATTGGATGTTCAATAGATATATAAATGCAAGAGTTCCTCTTGAGTTTGATTCTCCACTTACTGGTTATTATATAGATATAAATAATAATAAAGCAGTATTTAATTACAATGCCTCATTCGGGGAGGTTGATTCTCATGGAGATAGTTTTCAGGGATTAGAATGGGATGGCTTTTATTTCAAATCACCCCCATTAGGGACATGGAAGGGAAGAAGAGTAAATTGGCTTATAGGAGTGGGAAATGGTGTTGCAGATCAAACCTTTACAATTTATTCAACATATGGAGGAGGAGGTACTATACATCGCCAATCTTTATCTAAATATTCAGCAGTAAATGAGACAGGTTCTGATGCTGAAAAAATATATGTAGGATGTAATGACAATGGAAGTGGTGGTATTCTATGGGAGAGGGCACCAGGGGGCGAGTTGTCTAACTTACCAAATGGAGATGGTGGTACTAAATATGGGATTGATTTTAATGAGGGAATAGTTAAATTTGGAAATTACGATTCAATTACAAATACGAGTGGAAAAGGAGCAATACCTCCTGCTGGTGCACAGATTAGAGCAACCTGGAGTCATGTTTTCAATACTCCCATAGAGGTATGGTTGCATAAAATGTATCAAGTAGTAAAAATAGATTTAGATAAGATAGATGAAAATAATTGTCCAAAAGATCCAAATTATCCGGATGATGAGACAAAATTTGGGGTGATATATTCAAAAGTTCCACTTCATATAATGGGAACACCAAAAGTTCCAGTAACAATAGTATGTGAAGATGATGTTTGGGTGGGTCCGATAAATTCTCGAGACAGATTAAATGAAAAATTAGAGCCGAAAGGTCTTGTTGATAATGATTATGCTGATGATTCTGAAGAGATATGTCCAGTTGGTATTATTTGCAAAGGCAGCAAAGATGCGACAACAGGTAAATACAAAGGGATAATAACTTTAGATATGAGTTATGCGCCTCACAGAAAAGCTCCACCAGACCTTGGTCCTAAATATGATACTAATACATTTATACCTTGGGATAATGGAAAAGCTTCTGAGGGTGACTACAACAAAACCCTCAAATTAAACAAAGTAGTATTATACGATTCATATTTTTTTGATATTACTCAAAACTATTTAGATTGGGATAGTAAGAGTAGGGGGATTGAAGGAAATTATGAAAGGAAATTAGGGATGCATATGGGGGGAGGAGTGGGATATGGTGAAAATGATAGCCATTATGGAAGGTTAAGTACAGACCCAGGAGTTTATGCTAGATTTAACGATATTCGTTTCGTAGGCTCAAAATATTCTTGTGATAATTTAGATTTAGCAAAAGATACATCTACGGATGATATATATTGGGGGCAAAAATATGATTATGTCTATGGAAGTAGTTTTAGGTATTGGGATAAAGATAAGCCACTTACAAGTGGCCCTCCACAACATATACCAATGGATATAAGAATGGAATCATGGGGAGCAGGTAATATTGAAGCAGGAAATAAATATTTTGTTGAATTAAAAAGAATTTTGGATGCGAATCTGGGCTATACACCCGAATTTTCAGAAGTCATAAACGAATTATTAACAACAATAGAAAAATAACAAGGAGAAACATAATAATGAAAAGGAAAATGCTTAATTTTGTATTTTTAATTCTTAGTGCTTTATGTATTCCTTTATGTCTTAATGCAAATGATATTGCAACAATAGAAAACAATATTAGAAAAGCTAAGGATAGAAAATTAGTTTTAACATCAGATGGAAAGATAGTAGCCTTTTATTGTAAGGGTTCTACATCTGGTGGCCCTTTATATTGTAGGATTTCATCAGATGGAGGGGTGACTTGGTTGCCATCAGAGCCATCAGAAGGAACTTTAATTGGCGGGACTAACTGGGATGCTTATAGGAGTTCAGTCTGGAAGGATAGTTCTGATCATATTTATGTAGTGTATTGTTATAATAATGATGTCATGATGAAGAAGATGACATATAGTGCAGGAAGTTATACTCCGGGAGCAGAAAGAACAGTAGCATTAGGCACAGAAACACTGTATGCTCCTCAGGTTTCTATAGCCGTGTCAGGAACAAGAATTTGGGTATCTTATACATATAATGCTAACGGTTCACCAGATGCTGAAGTGAGAGCAAGATATTCAGATAATGAGGGAGCAACTTGGAGTGGTTATTCAACAGTATATAGTTGTTATTATGGACGAAATGCAATAATTATTATGGGGAATGGGTATCCAGCAGTATTTGGTGATAATAGTTATATACCGTGGAGTTATTGGACTGGAACATCTTGGTCAGCAAAAGCAATTATTCCAAATACTACAGATGTTTATGAGGATTTTTCAGTATGTGTTATTTCCAGTTATATTCATCTATTATATTCTGAATATGGAGGAAATATTAAACATACATATTATGATGGGGCAAGTTGGTTTAGCCCAAATACTTTACAATCTTCGGCATCAAGAAACCCTGCACTTGTTACAGATGGTGTAAATCTATGGTGTTTCTGGTCAAATGCAGGAAGTGGTGCAGCAGATATAGTCTATAAAAAATACAATGGGAGTTGGGATAGTACTACTACTCTATATAGTAGTGGTGGCAATAACTATCGTTCAGCAGTTCCTTACTCAATAGGAGGGGACAATGCTATTATTCCTGTATTTTGGTATGAAGGCACTGCAAATCCATACATTATAAGATTTTCAAAATTAGGATTTTCTCCAAAAGTTACAGGTATTTCACCAACAACAGGAGAAAATTCTACTCCTACTACAGTAACAATCACTGGTCAGGGATTTTTTGGAGGAGTTTATAGCAGTGATATAACAAGTGTCAAATTAGATGATACTTTTAATACGGCTTTAAATATTTTTTCGGCAACTATAACTGATTTAATAATTTCAAATGCAATCGTCCCTGCTGGAGTTAAAGCAGGAACTTATAATATAAAAGTAACAACATCAAAAGGCACAAATACAACCAGTTCACAAAAGTTTATTGTAACTACGAATATTGTTCCAACTGTTATGAATTTAGTTCCTGATAGAGCAGGAAACACAGGTGTAACAGAAATTGCAATACATGGAACAGGATTTTTTGGTGGGACAACTTCAGGGACAAATCCAGTTCAGGATGTCCGAGATATAAGATTATCAGATGGTGCAAATACACAAATTGCAACAGGAACAGTAGTTTCTGATACACAAATCAATAATTGCATAGTGCCTTCTGGAGTAGTATTAGGAACATACAATGTGAAGGTATATACAGGTGGAGAAAATAATACCACAAGTACAGTCCAATTAAGAATAGTAACAAATCCAACAGTTACAACATTAAGTTCAACAACAGCACCTAATAATCAACCAACTACATTAGATATAAATGGAACTGCTTTTTGGGGAGGAAGTTCTTCATCAGATGTAGAATGGATAAAGATAGCAAGTATAGATGGCTTGTATCAAACAAATGTAACATTTATATCATCAAATGTAGCAGAGACGATAATAACCGGAGCAGTAATACCTGCACAATGTCATGCCGGAACTTATAATGTCAGGGTTAGCACATCTTCTGGAGGGAATAATGCAACGAGTGTAAATAAGTTTACAGTGACAACCACAGTTATTCCAACAGTTACAAATTTAGTTCCAGACACAGGAAATAATCTTTATCAAACATCTACTATATCTATATATGGTTCTGGATTTCATGGGGGCACAGGAACGGATGATATAAGAGAGATAAAGTTAGGTGCTAGTATCACCATAACCAAAGGAACTGTTTCAAATGATACAAGTATAATAAATTGTATAGTTCCGTCAAGTGTTGCCGTAGGAACATATGATGTGAAAGTAACAACAGGTGGAGGAGTTGCAACAAGCGCAGTCCAATACAAAGTTACAGCCATGCCAACAGTTTCTACAATTTCAAAAATTACTGGTTCAAATTTAATTCAGCATACTGGTTTAGCCATAACCGGAAATAATTTTACTGGATGGACAAGCATGTCTCTTTCTGGAATAATGGAAGTTACGATATCTACCTTTCATTTTGTGGATGATACAAGCATAGATAATGTAATGATACCAGGGGGGATATTAGCCGGAACATACGATATAAGAGTAACAACATTAAACGGGACGAATGTGGCATCTTCGCAAAAATGGATATCAACAACAGATTTGCCGCATTTAACAAGTATTTCACCTAATGCTGGTTCAAATGCAAATTCAACTACTATTTCACTTGCTGGCTCTGTTTTCTTTGGTGGAACATATGGTCTTCCTGATATAAGAGCCATAACATTATCAAAAGGAGCACTATCTACAGATCTTATTAATTGTACTGTGGTTTCTGATACTTCAGGAACTGGAGTAGTTCCATCCGGTCTTTTAGTTGGAATATATAATGTTAAGGTAACTACAGGAGGAGGTTCTTCCACAGAGGTAATTAATTTTAATGTTGCTACTCCAATCCCTGTAGTTACTCAGATAACTCCTAATAAAGGTAGTAGAGAAGAAGATGTAACCATAGATATTAAAGGAACAGGATTTTTTGGGGGGACACCTTCTTCACAAGTAATTAGTATTAAAATAAACAATATAGATTTAAGTGGTTATAATGTATTTGATGATAATAATATTTTTCATTCGATTATATTATTAAAAAGTTTAGATACAGGGAGATATCCAGTTATAGTAGAAACAGTAGGAGGAACAAGTAGCCTCGAAGGGCCAAAATACGATATTTTATTTAAAGCAGATGCGGATTATAGTTTTTCAAAATCCGGGGTAAGTTTAAGTATTCCGGCAAATACATTTAGTGAAGATACAGCAATAATAATAGAAGATAGATTAACTGATTCAGATTTAGAAAAAGTTAGCAAAGCAGACAAGTTAAAATATCTGAATATGAAGATAAATGTGATTTTGGATAATACTGTCCGAAAAATAGAATCTACAGAAGCAGAAATTAGTGATGGAAAAAGTTTAAGTCTAACTATGAGTTATAGTGGTATAGATGATTCTGTCATAGAGAAGAAGTTTAGAACAGTTAGATTAAATAATGAAGGCAAATGGGAATATGTTAGTAGTGATTGCAATGTAGACACGGCCAATAAAGAAGTAGAAACTGCGGTTTCATCTCTTTCAATATTCAGGATTGTGCAGTATGTAGAGCCATCAAATAATTTGAATGATGTCGTTGTCTATCCAAATCCAATTGATTTTAGTCTGGGAACTGGAGTTGTAAAATTTGTAAATTTAACAGCAAATCCGAGATTAAGGGTATATACGATCTCAGGTGAGTTAGTCAAAGAGATACTACCAGACACAATAGGTAATTCAGGAAACGATGGAAGAATAGAATTCGATGGGAAAAATGAAGTTGGAGAGGTAATAAAGAGAGGAATATATATATTTTTAATCACAGATGAGAGCTGTGGAAGAAAAGTAGGAAAATTTGTAGTGAAATAGAAGAAGTAATCCTTACTGAACACCGTTATGGCAAAAGGTATTTTTTTGTCATTGAGACTGTGTCGCAATGAAATTTTTTTATAGAAAAGTAATATCATATTGGGATATAATAGCAGATAGTATAAACTAAAGTAAAAAAAGGAGATTAATGTAATGGCATATAGATGTGGTGTTAGAGAAGAAATAGAACTTTTCCCACCAAGCATGGAAGACTAAGGGAGGAAAATCCATATGAAAAGAGAACATACTATATCTGGATTAGTCAGTAATCAATCTGGAGTTTTGTGCAAAATCGCTGGAGTTTTTGCTAAGAAAAAAGTAAATATAAAAAGTTTATCAGCCGGAGAAACAGAAAATAGTGGGGTTTCAAGAATAATTATTGTTGTTTATGATGAAGAAGGAAAAATAAGATTAGCCGAAAAAGAAGTTAAAAAATTAAAAGAAGTTATAATACTTGATGATTTAACAAGAAAAGAGTTTATAAATAGAGAATTAGTTTTAATAAAAGTTAAATTTTCTAAGGATAATATCTCTCAAATCATGCAAATATCTGAAATCTTTAGATCAAATGTTGTAGGAGTTGGCAATACTACTATTACGATTGAAATGAGTGGAGATGCAGAAAAAATAGATGGTTTTGTTAAACTTTTAATACCGTTTGGGATAAAAAGTATTGCCAGAACCGGAAAGATTGCATTAAAAAGAGGCGATGAAATCTAAAATATTTAATTTACTTAATCCAATTGTTAAAAAGTTTAGCTCACCCAGAAAATTAGTAATTCCTCTGCCATATGAGGATTCTACAATTTCAGCCTTAGCCCTTGCCTATAAACATAAAGTAATTTATCCTACCCTTGTCGGAGATAAAAATAAAATAAAAAAATTAATCACCAAGAATATTGATTTCAAGTATGATCTAATACATGAAAAAGACGAATATAAAGCAATTGAAAAATCAATAGAACTTGTCAGGAATAAAGAGTTCAATATATTAATGAAAGGAATGGTAAAGACCAATACTTTATTGCACATTGTTTTAAATAAAGAGAAGGGATTAAAAGGAGAATCAATATTAAGTCATGTGGCTGTTTTTGATATTCCAACTTATAAAAAAGTTCTTTTAATTACTGATGCCGGTGTTAATATACAGCCAGACTTTAATAGGAAAATGGAAATAATAGAAAACTCCATAAATCTGGCGAAGGTATTAAATATTAAAAATCCGAAAGTTGCGATTCTATCAGCAGTTGAAAAAGTAATTTCTTCCATACCGGCGACTATAGATGCAGATTTAATTACCAAGGTATCAAAACAAGGCAAATTTAAAGATGCAACCATTGAAGGTCCTTTTGCTTTAGATAATGCTATTTCTGTCAGTAGTGCCAAAGTAAAAGGAATTAAAAGTGAGGTAGCTGGTCAGGCCGATATATTAATACTTCCAAATATTGAATCAGCCAATATTTTATATAAAGCCTTAACATACTTTGCCCGAGCAAAAGTAGCCAGCTTGGTTATTGGTGCTTCTATACCTTTGGTTATTCCATCAAGAACCGATGATAAAATGTCAAAGTTTTTATCAATAATGCTTGGGTGTGTTTATTCGGAGAAACATGAAAAAACAAATTAATATTTTAGTTATAAATCCAGGTTCGACATCAACAAAAGTAGCAATTTTTAAAAATGATAAATTGTATAAAAATATAGGGATTTCTCATTCTAATACATTCTTGAAAAAATTCCCAACTATTTACAGTCAATGGAGATACAGGTTAAATCTTATTATCCAATGGTTAAAAAATATTAATTTTAAATTAAATGATATTAATGTAATAGCCGGAAGAGGCGGGTTACTTAAACCATTAAAAGGCGGTGTTTACAAGATAAACGAGAAAATGTTGGAAGATTTAAAAAAGGCAAAATACGGAAGTCATGCTTCTAATCTGGGTGCAATTTTATCATATAAGATTTCAGAAAAACTCAAGATTCCATCGTTCATAGTAGACCCGGTTACTGTAGATGAGCTAATTCCTGAAGCAAGAATTACCGGGGTATCTCGGATTAAAAGGAAAAGTATATTTCATGCATTAAACCAAAAAGCAGTTGCCAAAAGATTTGGTAAAGATAATTTGATAGTGGCCCATCTGGGTGGTGGAATATCTATAGGTGTTCATAAGCGTGGAAAAGTTATAGATGTAAATAATGCTTTAGAAGAAGGCCCGTTTAGCCCGGAAAGAAGCGGAAGTTTACCATCTAAACAATTAGTTGATATGTGTTTCTCTGGCCAATACAGTAAAAAACAGATTTTATCTATGCTTGTCGGAGAAGGTGGATTAGTATCCAATCTGGGTACAAATGACGGCAAAAAGATAGAAAAAATGATAAAAACAGGAAATAATAAAGCAAAATTAATTTTTAAAGCCATGGCTTATAATATTGCAAAGTATATTGGTTCTATGGCTACAGTTTTAAATGGAAAAGTATCGGCCATTATCCTTGCCGGAAATTTAGCCAGAAGTAAAATGTTAATTAAATTAATTAAACCAAAGATAAAATATATAGCACCTGTTTATGTTTATCTAGGAGAAAAAGAAATGGAATCTCTGGCCGCAGGAGCTTTAATGGCTTTAAAAGGTAAAACAAAAATATTAAACTATGGGTAATTATGGAAAATAAAGAAATCTTTTTGCAAAAATACAACGAAGAGATAGAAAAATCCAGAAGATACATAAAAACATTTGAAAAATCTATATTTTATTATATTATAGGATTAGAGAAGGTATGTTAGGGTCAGAGACGACCCCGACTCCATTAACAAATTTTGAGTAGTCAAGGGTCTTTAGACCCTGTCTTTATAAAAGGCGATATGTCAAATGTCAAGAGATGATACCATGAAAATAGGAGTAGATGGATTATTGCATGAAGGAATCTTGCCAGGTGGTTCAATACTCCTTGAAGGTTCTTCTGGAACCGGTAAGACTATGTTTGGATTACAATTTATATATAAATCCAATGAACCATCTATATTTTTATCTTTTAGTAATACAGAAGAAGAAATTTTAAATTATTATGCAAAAAATTTTAATTGGAATTTTTCTGGTTTAAA
This sequence comes from Candidatus Firestoneibacteriota bacterium, assembly GCA_043822305.1. Lineage (GTDB taxonomy): Bacteria > Oederibacteriota > D2-FULL-39-29 > D2-FULL-39-29 > JBDRBU01 > JBDRBU01. The sequence goes on along the minus strand of JBDRBU010000084.1, from coordinate 11,268 downwards.
AAAACAAAAAAGACTCTTCATTGTTTCCGATGTTATAAATGTTTATAAAAGTATGTTTAATTTTAAAAGCAGTTTTCTTTACAAATTAATTAGAAAATATAAGATAAAAAGAATTGTCATAGACAGTATTAATCCATTATATCACATATCAAAAGATGCCGTTAAATTTCATAATATACTTCTTTCATTCTTAAGAAAAATCAAGAACGAGAATATATCTGTCCTTTTAATAAATAATGAGAATATGTTTCATTATTTAGATTGCTTGGTTGATATAATTATTAAACTTGGAATAAATGAAGAACCGTTTAAGAGAACTATCAGTGTTTTAAAATCAAGATGGAGCCCCTTTTCTGAGGGGAAGCATTTGTTAAAAATTACTAATAATGGATTAAAGGTATATCCTAATCTTGAGCATTTGACAAGGGAACTTTCTCAAAAATCCATAAAAAAAAGTTATATTAAAGTTAAAACAGGCATAAGTAAGTTAGATGAAGTTTTAGATGGAGGATTTTTAAAAGGGGAAATTAGTTTAATAGGAGGACAATCTGGTATTGGTAAAACCTTATTTTCTTTGAAATTTTTGAAGACAGGGATAGAATTCAAAGAAAAATGTTTATATATAGGTTTTGATATTGAAATGGAAAAGTTAGCCAGAACGGCTAATTTAATAAATTTCAATTTAAAAGAAGTTTTAAATAAAGGGACATTAGAAATTTTGAATATTTCGCAAGATTTATTTATTGAAGAGATTCTTGATAAGATTTTTAAATTAGCAAATTCAAATATTGAAAGAGTTGTCATAGACGAGATTAAAGAATTTGAAAATAAAGGAATAATTCTCTTTAAAGTAATAAAGATTTTAAAAACAATGTTTTTAGAAAAAGGTTTATTGCTTACATTGAATACTGTAAATAGCGAAGAAGAAATTTTTAAAATAGCAGACAATGTCATTTTGTTGAAATATACAGAGATAGAAAATAGAATTAGAAAAATAATTTATGTAATAAAAGCAAGTAATATAGATTGTGATAAGTCCGTCAGAGAACTACTAATAGACAATAATGAAATTCGTACAGGAAAGAGTCTTGAAATATACCAGAATATTTTAAGTGGTAGTGCAAAAAAAATAGAGATAAAACTAATAACATATAAGGGTAAAGCGATAGAAAATATAATTAACGATTTTCAAAAAATTCATCCAGACATTAAGGTGGAAATATTAGATATAGATACTTGGGATAATCTTCCTTATATAAAAGAGAACATAACATCTAATAAAAATATTGGAGTAGTCCCTTTAGAGTTTAATACTATGCAACTTCTGGCTAAAGATAAGTTTCTATTGGAATTAGACAATGTTTTAAGTGACGAAGATAAAAAAGATTTTTTTCATGCAGGATTAGAGGGATGTTCTTTTGGGGGGTGCCTTTATGCTATCCCGGATGATATAAAATGTGAGTTAATTGTATACAGGAAAGACCTATTAAGAAAATATGGATTTTTGCCTCCAAAAACATGGGATGAATTGATAAAACAAGTAGAGATTATTATAAAAAAAGAAAATAATCCCAATTTATCGGGTTTAATGTGGTTTCCTTTAGACGGAAATAATTTAGTTAATTTATTTTTATCACTTTTATATAATAATGATGGAGAGATTTACAAAAAAGGCGGGAAATTAGGGCTATTAGAAAAAAATGTTGTAGATACATTGCAATTCATACAGGATTTAATATATAAGTTTAAGATTGTTCCTGAAGAAATATTAAGATTAAGGGGAAATGAAAAAATTAAAAAATTGTGTGAAGGTAATATGATATTTTTTTTATGTTCCTCGCTTTTACTAAAAGAAATATTTAATAATACTAAGTATAAATTAGATTTAATGCGTATCCCTCTGGGAGAAGAAGGAAAAGAAGCGACTACAGTAATTTGGGAATTTGCATATGGAATTTCTAAATCGGTGAGTTTCCCTCAGTCATCCATAGAATTGCTTAAATTTTTTACAAGTTTTGAAAATCAAAAGAAAGTAGAACTTCTGGGTGGAGGTAGTTTTTCTGCAAGGAAGAGCATTTGTTTTGATAAAGATGTATTAAAAGATAAGCCCTTTTATAAGGATGCTCCCAAATTTTTTGAAGAGGTGAAAATAAAAAATATTCATAAAATTCCTTCTTTTGAGAAAATTTTTCCAGTTTTAAGAAATGCGATTTGGAACACTTTAAATAATAAAATAGAACCGTATATTAGTTTAAAGAATGCTGCTGTTGAACTAAAAAGTTTAGAAACAAAACCACTTTATTCGCATTTAGCCAGTAATACGATTAATTTTTTAGAAGAGAATTTACATAAACCATTAAAATTAACTACTGTATCCGATTTTTTAAAATTATCTCCCTTTCATTTGTCAAGAGTTTTTAAAAAAGAAACTGGAAAAACAATCTTTGAGTATTTGACATATTTAAGAATTGAAAAATCAAAGAAACTTTTAAAAGATATAAGATTAAATGTAAACGAAGCATCTATGAGATGTGGTTTTAAGAATACAAATTACTTTTCCAAAGTCTTTAAAAAAATCAATGGCTTGTCTCCTTCCGAATACCGAAAATCATCAATGTAATACCTAAAAAAGCAATATACTATCCCGAAAAGCAATGAATTACTCTTGACAAAACAGAAAAATAGTGTTATAATTTTTATGTAAAGAATAAGAAAGGAATGCAGGCTAAAGCCTGCTACTACTTAAAGAGGAGAAAAATGAAAAGATTAAATAATGTAAAGTGGATAAGCAGTTTTTTGATTCTATTTTTTCTTGTGGGAGTAAATAAATTAGAAGCTGAATTATGGAAGGCAAAAGAGAGTCAGAAGTATGTAGAAGGAGAGTTAATTGTAAAATTCAAGAAGAATGTTAATCCAGCAATGATGGGTAAATTATTAAGCACATTTAATGTAGGCAATATAGTAGAAGAGAAATTTCCAGGAATGAAGAAATTTCCAGGGAAGAAGGAATTTCAAGGTATTAGCAAATTGGGATATAAAAAAATCAAGTTACCTAAAGGGAAAAAAGTAGAAGAGTATTTAGAACAATTAAAGAAGAATCCTTTAATAGAAGTAGCAGAGCCTGTTAGTTATTATGAAATTTTTACTACTCCTAATGATACGAGATATTCTGAGCAATGGTGTCATATTAGAATGCAATCTGAATTAGGATGGAGTACATCTACCGGAGGAAGTAATATTACCATTGCCATTGTTGATACAGGAGTAGATTATAATCATGAAGATTTAGCTGGTAAAGTTATAAAAGGATATGATTTTGCTAATAATGATTATGACCCTATGGATGGACATGGTCATGGAACTCATTGTTCGGGTATTGCTTCGGCGATTACTAATAATGCTAAAGGTGTTGCAGGGGTTTCCTGGGGAGCACAAATATTAGCGGTTAAGGTATTAACAGATCAGGGTTCGGGATCTAATGAATCAGTAGCTAATGGTATAATCTATGCTGCTGATAATGGTGCAAAAGTTATTAGTATGAGTTTAGGAGGAACAAGTGATTCAAGTGTTGTTCATAATGCAGTAATTTATGCATACAACAAAGGATGTTTAATCGTAGTTGCTCGTGGCAACAATGGTAACGATGGTATTTTCTATCCTGCTGCTTACCCTGAATGTATGGCTATTTCAGCTACTACCATTGATGATACTCTTGCTTACTATTCATCTTATGGAGGAGGAGTATCGGTAGCAGCACCCGGCGGAGGAGGGAGCCAGTCAGCCGGAATTTTAAGTTCACTACCAGGCAATAATTATGGCTTCTATAGTGGAACTTCTATGGCCACTCCTCAAGTCGCTGGATTAGCTGCATTAGTGTGGTCGAGTGATACATTGCTGACAAGGGATGAAATTAAAAACTATATTCAACTAGGAGTAGATGATTTAGGAGATGTTGGCTATGATGAAAAGTTTGGATATGGTAGAATAAATGTAGACAAAACCCTTTGTCACATTAAACCAAAAATTTCACACACACCTTCTGATACTGAAAATACTACCAGCCCTATACCGATAACAGCAGTGATTACTTCTTTCTTTCCTCTTAATGAGACTTTATTATATTATTCTTTTGATGAAATAAATTTTACGCAAGTTAATATGATCTCTACTGGAAATCCAGATGAATATTCTGGAAACATCCCGTCTCAAAGTGAAGGGACAATAATTTATTACTATTTTAAAGCTACTATCCAGTCTGGGCCTTCTTTAAGTCCGGTGAATGCACCATCAGAAACCTGGACAATGAGAGTAGGAATAGATATTACACCTCCTGTTATTACTCATACTCCGTATTCTGATACATATATAGTAACTGAATATTATATATCAGCAAAAGTTACTGATAATGTAAAAGTAAACAATGTATCGCTTTTTTGGAATACAACAGGATTTGCTCCTTTTAATGAAGTAATTATGAGTTTAACCGGATTAGATACATATCAGGGAAATATTCCTGGTCAATCAGGAGGAACTACTATATATTATTATATTTATGCAAAAGACGGTGCAGGTGTACCAAACGCATCTTATTCTCCATCTACAGGCACTTATTCTTTTAATATACTTCCAGACACTGAACCACCTCAAATTATTCATATGCCACTTGGTGATACCTGGAAAATATATGAAGATCGGCAAGTGAAGGCAACTATTACAGATAATGCTGAAGTTATTAACCCTTGTGTCTACTGGAATACTACAGGCATCGAACCTTTCACCGAGGTAAAGATGAACTCTGATGGGAAAGGAAATTATATAGGTATTATTCCAAAGCAAGCAGATAAGACCACAGTCTATTATTATATTACAGCATTTGATGGGACAAATATTGGTAGATTACCTGAGGTAGGTGTATTTTCATTTAAGTTTATATTGCCTCCTGTTTTATTGATAGATGATGATGGGATAGATGTTGCTGATCCTTACTTTGGAAACTTCGATTATTTCCCATCTTTCAAAAATGCGATGGATTATAATGGGTATGAATTTGCAGTAGTAGATGCTTTGGTTGAGCCATTTCCAAGTGTAGAGATATTATCTCTTTTTAAGAAAGTAATTTGGTGGACAGGTGAGATGGGTGTTGATATCACTGTGTTAGAAAATCTAAAAGGTTATCTTGATCAAGGTGGAAAGCTACTTGTAAGTAGTGATATGTTAGATTATACGAATGCCTCATTTATTCGGAATTATTTACATTCCAATGTAATCTTGCATAAAGTTGCAGGCGGCAATCAACCACAAGCAGTTTTTGATGAAATTCCTAATGATCCTATAAGTAGCGGGATGAAGAATGTAACGATTGTTGGCTGGAATGTATGGCCTGGAGTAAATATTAGTGGAGTTGATCAGACAGGAGGGTTTAGTTGTTTAGATGCATCTACTCCAATACTTAAATTTACTACACCTGTAGATGGGACTTTAGAGTATCCTCCTTACCCATCTGTAGCCCCGCTGACTGTTGCTTCAAGATATGTAAATAACACATATGCAGTAGTATACTTTGCTTTTAGACTGGGGCATACGGGGAACATATCTGATCCATCCAAAACCAGAGAATTAATAGGAAGATCAATATCCTGGTTAGATAGCTGTGCAGAACCGGATATAGCTGGTCCTGTCCTTTCTCATACTCCTTTTGGCAGTTACCAACAAGTAAAAGATAAATATGGAGTAGAAGCAATCATAGTAGATAATAGAGCAGTAGAAAACGGATATCTATATTGGAAGATTAATGATGCAACTGGGTGGACTCAAGTAAATCTGACAAGAAAGTTTGGAGAAGAAGAGATATTCATGGGAGATATTCCGACTCAACCTGTAGGGACTAATGTTTATTATTGTCTTAGTGCAAAAGATATACATTCTAATATAAGTAGACTTCCTGTATCTGGTAATTTTGTATTTAATGTTGTTCCTAGTAGTTATGATACTATTCCTCCTGTAATTGTTCATTCTCCTCCTATTAGTGATGCCTGGAGACCGGACAAATATAGAGTTGTGGCGAATATTGCCGATAATAATAGAGTTAATAAAGCAGAAGTTTATTGGAATACTACTGGGACTACTCCATTTACTGTTATTTCTATGTCAAATATTTCTGATACTTATACTGCTTTTATTCCTGGGCAGGTATCTGGAACTATGGTTTATTATTATATTGAATCTACTGATGATGCTGGTAATATGGCCAGAGAGCCGGTATCTGGATTGCATTCGCTTGTTATCCGAAAACCCTATCCAATTTTGTTAGTAAATAGTAATAGATATAGAGACTATACAAAATACAATCGTGAAGCAAACTATAGAGAGGCATTATCAGATAATGGTTTTAACTTTGAAGAATTTATTGTGAAAGATGATGATTCTCCCAATTCAGATATTCTTAATATGTTTAAAAAAGTAATTTGGTTTACATCAGGTGTTGTAACGATTGGTAGTGCTAATGATGGGTATGCCGCTCCTGCTCCTCTCACAGCGAATGATCTAATTAATTTATCAAATTATTTAGATAATGGAGGTAGATTGTTTTTGATTGGAGGAGATCTAACATCAAATATGATCTCAGACCAGGCATTAGCATTTCGTAGGAATTATTTACATTGTCAAACTGGTGTCGTAAGTTTTGGTGGATCGTGGGACAATAGTGTAAGAATAAATGGAGTAGAAAGTAATCCGATTAGCGAGGGTTTATCTTTTGATGTTTTAGGAGGACAGAATGGGGGATGGTATGCTGAAATGATGATGAATTTAACCCCGCTTGATTCAAATCCACTATTTTCATGCGTTACATATGGTGTTGGTACTGTTGGTGTATCATATGAAAATAGTACCTACAAAGTAGTGTTTTTAGATTTTCAGTTTGATGATATAGATGGTAAAGACATTAGAAAAACAATTATGAAAAGAGTAATAGATTGGTTTGGTGGGATAATTATTCCAACAGTAACAGATGTTGTTCCATCAATAGGTTCAAATTTGGCATTAACCACAGTAACAATTACAGGGAGTGGATTTTATGGAGGAGGAAGTAGTTCAACAGTCCAAGCAGTGAAATTAGATGATGGAGCAAATACATCATTGAATATATCTAATGCAGTCATAACTGATATGACCATAAATGGAGCAGTAGTACCAATAGGAGTAGCCATAGGTACATATAATGTTAAAGTAACAACAACAGAAGGAACAAATACAACAAGTTTAGTCAAATATGTAGTAACAGGAGCACCATTACCAATAGTAAGTAATATAGTTCCAACAACAGGTTCTAATTTAATATTAACCACAGTAACAATTACAGGGAGTGGATTTTATAGAGGAGGAAGTAGTTCAACAGTCCAAACAGTGAAATTAGATGATGGAGCGAATACATCGTTGAATATATCTAATGCAGTCATAACTGATATAACCATAAATGGAGCAGTAGTACCAATAGGAGTAGCCATAGGTACATATAATGTGAAAGCAACAGCAGCAGGAGGGACAAATATAACAAGTGCGGTCAAGTATGCAGTAACAACATCAGTACCAACAGTAAGCAATATTAATCCAAATACAGGTTCTAATTTAATATTAACCACAGCAACAATCACAGGGAGTGGATTTTATGGAGGGTTAAGTAGTTCAACAGTAACAGGAGTAAAGATAGACAATGGGATAAATAATTATAGTTTAGAGGGATGTAATATGACAAGTGACAGCATTATGAATGCAATAGTACCAGGTGGATGTGTAATAGGGACATACGATGTCAAAGTAACAGCGGCGGGAGGGACCAATATAACAAGTGTTATCAAGTATGTAATAACGACATTTGTACCAACAGTAAGTAATATATATCCAACAACAGGTTCAAATCTAACATTAACGACAGTATCAATCACAGGTAGTGGATTTTATGGAGGAGGAAATAATTCAATAGTAACAGTAGTGAAATTAGATGATGGATTGAATACATCATTAAATATATCTAATGCAGTTATAACAGATACTACTATAAGTGGAGCAGTAGTACCAAAAGGAATAGATGTAGGCACATACAATGTTAAAGTAACGGCAGGAGGAACAAATTTAACAAGTGCAGTCCAATATATAGTCACAGGGGTGCCATTCCCAAGAGTAAATAATATCAATCCTGTAATGGGTTCAAATTTGGTATTAACAACAGTAACAATCACGGGGAGTGGATTTTATGGAGGAGGGGATAGTTCAACGGTAACAGGAGTAAAGATAGATAGTGGAAATTATAGTTATAATTTAACTGGATACAGTATCACGAGTGATAGTGTAATTGTCCAGACAATAGTTCCTATTGGATGTGTAGTAGGGACATACAATGTCCAAGTAACAGCATTAGGAGGAACAAATTTAACAAGTGCGGTCAAATATGTAGTAACAGGAGCGCCATTACCAATAGTAAGTAATATATATCCAATAGCAGGTTCAAATTTAGAGACAACGACAGTATCAATCACAGGGAGTGGATTTTATGGAGGAGGGGATAGTTCAACAGTAACATCGGTAAAGATAGACAATGGAATGAATAGTTATAGTTTAGATGGATATAATGTGACAAGTGATAGTACAATTATACATTCAATAGTTCCTATTGGATGTGTAGTAGGGTCATATAATGTCCAAGTAACAGCAGCAGGAGGGACAAATATAACAAGTGCAGTCCAATATAAGGTGACAACAGGAAGTGAAATAAAATATACTCATCGTGTTGGATGGCAGAAAGATAGAAATTTAGTTTTAACATCGGATGGTAAATTAGTAGTATTTTATGGCACAGGGGGGTCATATGGATATGGAGGTTTATATTATAAAATTTCTTCAGATGGTGGAGACACTTGGGGTAATGAAACATTAGTCACAACCAGTCCAGAGGACTTCGTGATTGATGATCCAGCACTGCATTCATCTGTATGTAAAGATGCCTCAGATAACATTTATATAATAGTTCTGGTAAGAGTGAGTGATGTAAACCGTTCACTAATAATGAGAAAGATGACATACGATAGCGGAAATTATACATTGGAACCAAAATATACTGTTGAAGATAGTTTCGTAGGATATCCTTCTATTACCAAAGAGCCATCATCCGGAAGAATATGGGTTGCATATCAAAGTGGGACATATTCTAATCCGGTTACTCGAGTAAAATATTCGGATGATGATGGAGTAAGTTGGAGTTTGGGTTCTGATGTGATGTCTCCAAAAATGTTCGCTGCATTAGTTATATGGAATGGATATCCAGTGGTAGTTGCTAGTTCAGGAAAGGATGCAAATAAAATTTCCTGGAGCTATTGGAATGGATCAAATTGGTCTACTCCAGTAGATATTCCGGAGACTTTTTGTAATCGCGATTTTTCAGTATGTATTACTTCTAATAATTATATTCATACAATATATGTAGATGGGGCGAAAGTGAAATATATATATTACGATGGAATAAGTTGGTCAAGTCCAACTGTTTTACAATCTGCATTCGTAAGCAATGTAGCCCTGACAACAGATGGGGTTAATTTATGGGGTTTCTGGTCAAATGAAGGGGAAGGAGATATGCGTATTGTTTATAGAAAATATAATGGGGTAACATGGGAAGTACTTTCATCTTTTATTAATGATGGATTTGTAAATTGGGGATCGAGTACAGTATATTCAAAAGGAAATGTTTCATATGTTCCCATGGTTTGGTATAGCCGAACAACTAAAAATATATGGGAAACTTCATATCTAAAATTTGGCAAGATAAAGTTGATAGCTCCATTCCCGGAAGTAAGTAATATAGTCCCATCAACAGGTTCTAATTTAGAAACAACGACAGTATCAATCACAGGGACAGGATTTTATGGAGAAGTGGGTAGTTCAACAGTTCAATCTGTAAAGTTAGATGATGGATTGAATACCTCGTTGAATATATCTAATGCCGTTATAACAGACACAACCATAAGTGGAGCGGTAGTGCCAATAGGAATAGTAGTAGGTACATATAATGTTCAGGTAGCAGCATTAGGAGGGACAAATGCAACAAGTGCGGTCCAATATGTAGTCACAGGAGCACCATTCCCAGAAGTAAATAATATAGTTCTATCTACTGGTTCTAATTTAGTATTAACAACAGTGTTAATCACAGGGAGTGGATTTCATGGAGGATTAAGTAGTTCAACTATCCAAGCAGTAAAATTAGATGATGGAGCAAATACATCATTAAATATAACTAATGCAGTCATAACAGACACGACAATAAGTGGAGCAGTAGTACCGATGGGAGTGGTAGTAGGGACATACAATGTTAAAGTAACAGCAGCAGGAGGAACAAATACAACAAGTGCAATAAAATATATAGTAACAACACCAGCACCGGCAGTAGCAGAACTAGTACCATCAAGTGGTTATGATTCATCAACAACAACAGTGTCAATCACAGGGAGTGGATTTTATGGAGGATTAAGTAGTTCAACAGTAATAGTAGTGAAATTAAACGATGGAGCAAAGACTTCCTTAAATCTAACTAATGCGGTCATAACTGATACAACTATAAGTGGAGCAGTAGTGCCAACCGGAATAGCCGGGGGTACATATGATGTCCAGGTAACAGCAGCAGGAGGAACAAATTTAACAAGTGCGGTCAAATTTGTAGTAAAATCTGGACCAAAAGTAACAAATGTAGTTCCATCGACAGGTTCTAATTTAGAGACAACAACAGTATCAATTACAGGGAGTGGATTTTATGGAGAGATAAGTAGTTCAGCAGTGACAGCCGTAAAGTTAGATGATGGATTGAATACATCATTGAATATAACTAATGCAGTCATAACTGATACGAGCATAAATGGAGCAATAGTGCCAACAGGAATAGCCATAGGTACATACAATGTTAAAGTAACAGCGGGAGAAAGAACGAATTTAACAAGTGCGGTCAAATATATAGTAACAACACCGGGACCAACAGTAACAGATATAGTTCCACCTACTGGTTCTAATTTAGATTTAACCACAGTATCAATCACAGGTAGTGGATTTTATGGAGGGTTAAGTAGTTCAGCAGTGACAGCCGTAAAGTTAGATGATGGATTGAATACATCATTAAATATAACTAATGCAGTCATAACAGACACGACAATAAGTGGAGCAGTAGTGCCGATGGGAGTAGCAGGAGGTACATACAATGTTAAAGTAACAGCAGCAGGAGGGACAAATACA
>JBDRBU010000083.1:0-21892 GCA_043822305.1 Candidatus Firestoneibacteriota bacterium | reverse complement strand
AGAAATTTATAATAAATTAGGACTAAATTCAAATCCTTTAGATGTTAAAAAGTTTTCAGTGAGATCAAAAACATAGTGATAAAAAGTTGTAACTTCAATGATACCAGAGCTATTTTTTTTAAACTGCGGAAGTTGGGTCGTATAAAAGTTCATTTTTGGTTGGAGTATCAAGCGTTGAAAAAGGTTCATCAAGTAATATTAATTTTGGCTTAATAACAAATGCCCTGGCCAGATTTACTCTCTGGGATTCACCTTTTGAGATTTTTTTAACATTTTTATGTTTTAAATACTCAATACCTAATATTGAAAGCCAAGGCTGGACCATTTTTTCGATTTCTTTTTTATTTATTTTCCTTAGTTTAAGTCCTAAAGCTACATTATTATAAACAGAATTGTTTAATAAAAGTGGTTCCTGAAAAACCGTAACGATTGTTTGCCTGTTTTTAAAAATATTTTTGTTTGCATTTTTCCCATTAAATATAATTTCTCCTTTATCAGGTTTTTGAAGTAGTCCTATGAGAGGAAAAAATTTGAAAAAGCTTTTGCACCTTCATGATTAACATCTTTAAATTTCGCACCACCAGAGGGTGCGGGGTTTACCTCCATGATATGATATTTATTTAACAAGTCTTTATCATTCTTAAATAAAATTTTAAGAGATAGATTTTTTTCTAAAGCAAGAAATGTTGAAATATCTGATAACAAGTAAGCATTTTTCTGGTTGGCAATCTGTAATGTCGTGGCCATTCCAGTCCCGGACTCAATATACCACTTTTTATCAGGGACTATTTCAGCTTTTTCCCATAAATATTTTTCTTTAATATGTGTGCCTGAGTTATCTCCTCTCGAAACAAAATTGGCTTTAGTTTCCGCTATTCTTTTTAAGGCAGCGCTAATGGTTGTTGCCTGTTTAAGATTTGCTGGATCACTTTCTGGCCCGGCTAGAATAAAGTAATTATGCATAACTAATTTTCTGTTTATTCCATAACCTTGATTTATGAACTTTTTTTCTTCTTCTGGAGAATGCGTGAGTAATATATCCACTTCACCTCTGGCGGCCATGCTTAATGCTTGTCCGGTTCCAATGGCAATTGCTTTTACTTTAAGTCCAGTTTTTTTTTCAAAGACAAGTAGGATGACATCAAGAAGTCCGGTATCATAAACGCTTGTTGTTGTGGCCAGAATTATTGTATTTAAATCTTTTGAATATATGTTTAAAGGGAAGAATAAAAGAAATAAGTAAAATATAAACTTTAGCATATGAGTATTATGACAAAAAAACTAATTTATTAAATATTTTGTTTGACAATAAGTATTTCGATGATATAATAAAACTAAGATGAAAATATTAGGTATAAACGGTAGTCCAAGAATTGGTGGTAATACGGATATATTGCTTGATCATGCTTTAAATGGAGCAAGAAGTGTTGGAGCAGATGTTGAAAAAATCATTTTAAACAATCTTAACCTTAAACCTTGTCTGGAATGTTTGGATGCGAGAAAAGACGGTGTTTGTATTGTGAACGATGATCTGCAAATGGTTTACAAAAAAATAGATAAGGCCCAGGGCATAATTTTGGCATCGCCAATATTTTTTGGAAGTTTAAGTGCCCAAACAAAAATAATGATAGACAGATTTCAATGTTTATGGATGGCTAAATATGTTTATAAATCAGTTCCGATTAAAAAGAGAAAACCGGGCGTTTTTATTTCTGTTGAAGGGTCAAAAATTAGTAAATTTTTTGATAATGCTAAATCTATTGTTCAGAATTTTTTTGTTACAATTGATGTTGATTATACAGAAGAACTCTTTTGCCTGGGAGTAAATAAGAAAGGTAGTGTTTTAAAACAAACTGATTTTTTAAAAAAAGCATTTAACTTGGGTTTAAAGATTGCAAAAACTCTTGATATATAGTATTATGTCCTGAGGTGATTTATGTTAAAATACGAAGAAGCTTTATTGGAAATATTGAACTCGGTAGAAGTTTTACCTGCTTTTAAGATGCCTATTTTAAAAACATCCGGTTTAGTTATATCAGAAAATATTTATTCTTCTGAAGATATACCACACTTTGATAATTCAGCCATGGACGGATATGCTGTTCGTGCAGATGATACATATAATGCTTCTAAAACTAATCCGGTTATATTAAATGTAGTTGATGGAATTTCTGCAAGGCGGACGACAGTCAAGATACGAACTGGTTTGAAAATTCCAGCAGGAGCTGAGGCTGTGGTCATGCTTGAAGATACAGAAGTTGTTGATAGTCAAACCATCAAGGTTTTTAGAAAAGTAGAAAAAGGTGAAAATATTAGATTTCTAGGAGAAAGTGTAAAAGCAGGGGAGTTAATCATCAAATCTGGAAAAGTTTTAACACCGCCAGATATAGGGATACTTGCTTCTCTGGGGATTTCTAAAGTCAGTGTTATTAAAAGGCCAGAAGTGGCTATACTGGCTACGGGCGATGAAATAATTGATATTAATAAAGTTCTAAAAGAAGGAAAAGTTAGAAATTCTAATAGTTATTCACTTTATTCTTTAGTTGAACTCTGTGGAGCAATTCCCGTACTTCTGGGAATTGCCAAGGACACGGAAAACGATTTAAAAGAAAAAATCAAACTGGCGTTAAAGTACGATTGTTTAATAACTTCTGGAGGGGTTTCAGTCGGTGAGTATGATTTTGTTAAAGATGTAATAACTAAATTAAAAGGTAGTCTTGATATCTGGAGAGTGGCTATAAAACCAGGTAAGCCACTTGTTTTTGGAAAAATAAAACAAAAAGCAATTTTTGGTCTTCCGGGAAATCCTGTTTCAGCTATGGTAACTTTTGACCAGTTTGTGAAACCAGCTTTATATAAAATGATGGGAAAGACATACAAGAAAAGAATTGTGAAAGCAAATTTTAAAAACGATTATAGAAAAAAAACAGGCCGGAGAGAGTTTGTCAGAGTAAAAGTAAACCCCGCACCCTCTGGTGGTGCGTGGGTAAGCAAAGGAAAAGATGGATGGACAGCAGAAATTACAGGGCCACAAGGGTCGGGTATTTTAATCTCAATGGTTTTAGCCGATGGATATTTAATGCTGCCGGAAGAAACTTCATTTGTCAGGGGTGGTAGTCTTGTTGATGTTGAATTATTTGATTATGTAAATATATTATTAAAGTCATGAATGCATGTATTTTAGCCGGTGGTAAAAGTAAAAGATTTGGTTCTAATAAGGCGTTGTTTAAAATAGGTTATGAAACCCTTATCGAGAGGGTTATAAATTCCATTAAACCGTTTTTTGATAAAATTATTATTATCACGAATGAACCGGATGATTATGAATTTTTAAAAGTTGAGATGAAAGAAGATATTATTCCTGGTGCTGGTTCTCTGGGAGGGATATATACAGGTTTAGTCATGTCTTCGGGTTTTAAAGTTTTTTTTATAGCATGTGATCTGCCTGATGTTGCTCCCGATTTAATAAAACAATTAATAATCGGATCAGAAGGGTTTGATGTGGTCGTTCCAAAAACTAATAAGGGCTTTGAGCCTTTATTTGCTATTTATTCAAAAAATTGCATAGAGCCAATAAAACGAAATTTGGAAAGAGGGGATTTAAAAATAATAAACTTTTATAAACAGATGAAGGTTAAAGAGATACCGGCTGATAGAATTGTAAATATTAACACATTAAAAGATTTAGAGCAGTATGTGAAGTAGATTTATTTGAAGTAGATATTTGTTGAAGAAAATAAATTTTTCTGGTATAATTAAAGTTAATTAGGAGGGAAAATGATTCAAATATTTAAAAACCCAAAGGTTGATTTTGTAGGATTAAGGTTTGTTGCGTATTTTTTATCGGCTATATTAGTCATAGGAGGCATAATAGGCATTATACAAATTGCTTTAGGGAATGCCAATTTGGGTATAGATTTTTCGGGTGGTAGTGTCGTCTCATTGAAATTTAAAAAAGAAATTGATATTACAAAGATTAGGGAGATTTTAATTAAAAACGGACTTCCTGATGCTAATATCCAGCAGATTTCTGATGCTTATGGAGAGCCAAAATTGAAAGTATTACTTAGAATAAAAAAATCAAATATTAAAGTTGGACAATTAGGAGAGTATATAACACAGATATTTAAAACCGGACTTGCCGGAGAGGAATTTACAATTGACAGGATTGAGGATATCGGTCCAGTTGTTAGCAAAATGTTAAAACAACAAGCATTTTGGGCGATCTTACTGGCTATGCTCGGGATCACGATTTATATATGGTTTAGATTTGAATTTAAATTTGGCATTGCGGCGGCTATTGCAACTTTACATGATGTTTTTTGTATTATTGGCATTTTTTATTTTCTAAACAAAGAATTTACTTTGCTTATAGTTGTTGCTATACTTACTATCGCTGGATACTCTTTAACAGATACAGTTGTTGTTTTTGACAGAATAAGAGAGAATCTAAAGAGTAAATTTAAAGAAAGTTTAGAGAGCATTATTAATTTAAGTGTAAATGAAGTTTTAAACAGGACCATGATGACTTCTATAACAACTCTTTTAATTATTGTTGCCTTGCTTATATTGGGTGGAGAAGTTGTACACGACTTCTCATTAGCGTTGTTTTTTGGGGTAATTATCGGAACATACTCATCGGTTTTTGTGGCCAGCCCGATTTTATTAGAATGGGAAAAAGTAGTTTTAAAGAAGCAGAGCACTAAATAAGATTTTTTGCTATTGACAAAATGAATATATTTTGTTATAATTAATAATGAATAAAATCTAAACAAAAAATTTGAAAGGAGGTGAGAAAGATGGGATGCTGTGAAAAGAAAGGGAAAAAAGGGAAGAAAGGGAAGAAAGGGTTTACTCTTATCGAGCTAATGATAGTTGTTGCTATCATTGGAATTCTTGCGGCTATAGCAATTCCGAGATTTGCTCAAATGTTAGAGAAAGCAAGAGAAGGAGCAACAAAAGGAAATGTGGCTGCAATCCGTTCATCGATTTCCATTTACTATTCTGAGAAAGAAGGAACATGGCCAACAGATTTAACAAGTTCATTCACGAGTTACTTGTGGCCACTTCCACCGGCGAAAGCAAGTCCATTGCAAAATTCTAATGCAACAACCGCAGTGGCTAATGTTGCCGCTATAGGAACTGGGACAGGATGGGCATATGTGACAGATACAGCTGGAGCAGAGGCAGGAGAAATTCATTGCAATAGCATAGGAACAGATACTAAGGGAAACTCTTTTACAACATATTAAGGTGAAGTTAACTTCCTCATGTCCGTCCGCCAGAGGTGGACGGACAGGGGAGTTTTGAATAAATGTATTTATTAAACTTTATCCCCCGTCATGAATAGTGGCGGGGGAAATTTTTGTAAATCCTTACTGAACATCATCATTGTGAATGGAGATTGAAGCAATTTTAATGATTTTATGGAGTGTAACAACGATGTTGTTGCAAATGCAAAATTACCGATTTTGCACTCCAAAGTTTAAATGTATGGTGATGGGGTTCAGTGAATATTTACAAATTTTTAAAGGTTAAAAATATGAGAAAGCAGTTTTTAATTATTAGTACTATTATATTGTTTTTCTTTCCATGTTTATTGTATTCTGAAAATTTTTCATTTTCAGAAGATTTTAGTAGTTGGACTAATATAGATACTTCTGCCACCAGTTCTACTACAATGCTTGATACAACAAATCATTTTGCAAAATTGCCATATATATCTTCTTTTACTGACCTTTCAGTTAGCGGTGCAACTATAACTAATTATTTTGGAACAAGTAATATTAATACATTGGGATATAGTATTACTAAATGGCTTATTGGAGGGGATTATTATTATGATATAGATACAATAACATACCATCCAAGAATAGTTTCTTATAATGGAAGTTCTTTTACTGATTTATCTGGTACAATTTATGATTTTGGGAATGCTAATATAAATTCTTTACTCTGGGGAGGTTCTTATTATTTGATTGGTGGTGGAGGTTATTATTGTGGGCCAAAATTAAATAAATATGATTTTTCTACATATACCATCGCTACTTCTGTTCTTACAAATTATTCTCATTTAGTAGATCATCCTAGTCCTCCTCCTGATCATGATAGTGTTCCGGATTCAATTAATATACTTATGTATAATGGAAGTTACTGGTTAATTGGCGGAGATAATGGTAAGTTAAATAGATGGGATGGAGTTACAATTGCACCATGTACAGATTTATCAACCGCAGCTACTTTTATAACAGATGGAACTCACTCAACAGGATATGCAATTTCATCAATTGGCTGGAATGGTTCGTATTGGCTAATAGGTGGTGCAAATGGGCAGATGAGAAAATATGATGGAACAAGTTGGACAAATTTAACTACTGATTTTAGTTTTGGCACAAGTCAAATCTATTCTATAGCCTGGAATAATTCTTACTGGTTAGTTGGTGGTGCAGATGGGAAACTAACAAAATACGATGGGACAGTAGCTACTTCATTGACAGCACTTACGACATCAGCAGGTGGGAACTTTGGTGGAAACACTGTTTATTCTATGGTATGGAATGGTTATGATTGGTATATTGTTGGTAGTGGAGGTAAATTTGTAAAGTATGATGGAGCAGGAATTGCAGATAGTAACTTTATAGGGTTAGGTGATGGTCCTACTGGTCCTCCACAAACTATGTTAGATGCTTCCTGGGGGACTAATACAATAAAATCTATTGGATGGAATGGTACATATTTATTATTTGGTGGAAATACTGCAAAAATAAATCGTGCTGATGGTATATATAATGGGGCAACTCCTGTATCCATAGTTTCAAAAAAAATAAGTAGCACTGCGGAAAGGATATATAAAGCAACACTTACTGCTACCGAAGAACTTAATGGACAGACTTTAAAGTATTATTTAACTGCTAATGCCGGGACAAACTGGAAGGAGTTTTCAAATGGAGTAGAAAGTACTATTACTTATACCGCTAGTGATTTAAGATGGAAAGCAGAATTAACGGGAACATGGAAGACACCAAAAATAAAAAATTTATTAACAGTTAATTACACGACTTGTGACCAGTCAATCATTCCAGCAAATTTAGCCGGAGATGTTACTTCATTAAGTGACACAGAAACAAAAATTACAGTTTTGCCAGAAACGACAAATGTTAATACTCAATATAGTTTAATAAATGATAATAATCCACCAACTTCTTTGATATCTCCTACAAATGTAATAGTTGCATATGATATAACAGCAAAAAATTTTGATACAAATGAAATTATTGAAAAATTTAATAAAGCACTTACAGTTACTATTCACTGGCAGTCGGGTGATGGTACATATGTTAATAGTACAAATAATTCTGTCTTGCTTTCCAATGCAAAAACCCAGTTAACCATAGCTTTCTGGAACGGATTGCATTGGGTTCCTTTATCTTCAAATGTTACTGTAAATGGTAATAATATATATGTATCAACGAAAACTTTACATCTTTCAAAATTTGGTATAATTATTGGTTCTCCTACTAACATATCGGTAAATTGTGAACCAAAT
This sequence comes from Candidatus Firestoneibacteriota bacterium, assembly GCA_043822305.1. Lineage (GTDB taxonomy): Bacteria > Oederibacteriota > D2-FULL-39-29 > D2-FULL-39-29 > JBDRBU01 > JBDRBU01. The sequence continues at coordinate 14,346 of JBDRBU010000083.1, read as the reverse complement.
CCGTTTACACCATTAAGTTGTAATTCTACTTTTAATAAAGTAAAAATTAGTTTTCCAAATGCTAATAATGAAACAGTAAGTTTTAAAATATGGGATATCACTGGAACACTTATGAAAGAAATTAATAATACTGATGGTATAAGTTCTTTTGAATGGGATGGAAAAGATGAACAAGGAAGGGTTGTAGAAAGCGGAGTTTATATCTACGAAATAAAAGTAGGAGGAAGTTCAGCAGGCAAAGGAACATTAGTTGTAGCAAAATAAAAGGGGTCAGAGTCATTTTTTAGAGGTAAAACAATGAAAAAAGGAATGAAGAATAAGAACAAATTGAAAATTGTTTTTTATCATCTGTCATTTGTTGCTTTGTTCTTAATCTTTATCACTAATTCTTATGGTGCTTTTAATATTATGAGTCCATCGGCAAGAGTATTAGGCATGGGAAACTCTTTTGTTGCCGTAGCCGATGATGTAAATTCAATATATGCAAACCCTGCTGGCTTGGGTAATTTAAAATCATGGGAAGTTCTTTCTTCTTATAGTAAGTTATATTGGGGTATTTCAAACCTGTCTGAAAGTTTTATATGTGTTGGTGTGCCATTTAAGGAATACGGTAGTGTTGGAGTTGGCTGGTATAATTTTAATGAGTCTTTATATAATGAAACTGTTTTTTACCTTGCTTATGCTTATCCTATAAAAGATGCATCGTTTGGAATTAATTTTAAATATTTGATTAGAAATTATGTTAGTAATGAATGGGTGTCTATAAATCCGTACTTTACTGGTTTAAATAAATCTAATTTTTCATTTGGACTTTCTTTGTTCACATCTACAATTAAAGATTTATCATTTGGTTTGTTTATTGATGATATCAATCAACCAGATGTTGGTATTTTAGAAGAAAGATTACCAATGGTTGTAAGAAGTGGAGTTAGATATAATGTTGGTAAATATGATTTAGTAACTACCGAAGTATTTTATAGAAATAATAGAGTTAAAGTTCATCTGGGCGTAGAAGATAATAGTACTAAAACAGGTAATTTTGGAATTCTTTCTTTTCGCATTGGAGGTGGAGCAGGTTCGGATAATTATATGAATTTCACAGTTGGTTTAGGATATAAATTTAACATTCCTTATATCAATATTGGTGGTGAATTTGATTACGGGTTTTTATTCCCATTAGGTTTCGCAAGTGGAACAGCTGGTACGCATAAATTTTCCCTTACCATAAGAGATGTTTTTAAAGAATTATCTAAGACAAGCACAGAAGAAGAAATAAAATAACCCGCCTGATCAGTGATAATAAAGGTCGCTGTCCCCTTTAAATAAACAGCATAACCGTTCCAATAACAGTAAACACAATATTTCCTAACCAGGAAGCTATTATGGGTGGCAAAGATTCATATTTACCCAGGGAATATCCTACAACGAGTAACTGCCAGTAAAGAAATCCTATAAAAAAACTTAGGAAGAAACTAAGAATTACACTCCTGTGTTTACCAGTTTTTACTCCAAAAGGTATTCCTAATAGAGTAAGTATAAAGGTTGAAAAGGCGTAGGATATTTTAAAATGTAGATTTACTGATTCTTCGTTGTATTTTGCACCATTGGTTTTTAATTTATTTATTTCATTAGAAAGTTCTTTTATAGTAAATTCTTCTATTTTTTTTCTTTTTTTTACAAAATCTTCCGGTTTTTCTGTTATAGGTAATGTAATTGATGAGAATGTAGTAACAACTTCTCTATGTGGTGTACTTAGAAATTCTCGCATATAACAATTTTTGAAATCCCAATTTTTACCATTCCATATACCTTCTTTAGCATCTATTCTTTTTAAAAGGTTATTTTCTTTATCAAAAAATATTATGGTTACATCCCTCATAAAGTTGCGTTCCCCATTAAATAATTTAATATATGCTATCCAGCCTTCTTTAGATTTAAAAGATAAATTATTTTTAGTAGCAGAATAAGAAATTTCTGTCTTAAATATATCTTTGTATTTTATAAGGGTAGATTTTGAATACATATTTGCTGCTAAAGTTTCGTTTATGACTATAACTATTAAACTTAAAATAAATGATATTACAAGAAACGGCAATATTATTTTAAACAAGCTAAGACCATTAGCTTGCATGGCTATGGTTTCGTTGTTTCTTGCAAAATTGTGCAAGGAAAACAAAGTTGCAATTAATGCAGCAAATGGAGTGGCTTTTAGTGCCGTATAAGGAATTTTATAAAAAAAATATTTAATAATACTTAAAATGGCTGGGTTGCATTCCAATAAACCTTTAATCTCATCAAAGAATTCTGTAACAAGAACTATAATAGTTAGTGATATTAACGATAATAAAAATGTTTTAATAAATTCTGATGATATATACCAATATAAAATTTTTGGACTTTTCATATATTTATTTTTTCTTTAGTTGTAAAGTATAGTAATATTATTCCGATTATACCTATGACGAAATTAGGTAACCACATACCTAACCATGGAGTTATCTTTCCTTTTTCGGCTAATATTTCACCAAAAATCAAAAGAAAATAATATACAAGAATAATAAAAATACTGATTAAAAAACTCATTGATTTACCCTTGGTCCTTAAAGCAGTTCCTATTGAAATTCCGACGAAGGTAAAGGCAAAACATGCAAAAGGAATTGCAATTTTCTTGTGGTATTCAATCTTAAGATAATTTGTGTTTATACCATTTTTAAAATATTTTTTAATTTCTTCGCCTAACTCTTTAAAGTTCATTTCTCTTGCAGTTTTAATATTTTCTGTTACATCATGTTGTCTTAATACATTTTTTAAATCCAAATCCAAATCATAAGTATTAAATTTTATTTTATTGTAAACTAATGGGTTATGATAATTTATCTGGTGTAATGTTCCATCATATAATTTTAGTATAACCCTTTTTTCATTTGGATCTGACAATAAATAACCATATTTCGCTACTACAATATAAGGAGATTCATTGGTTTTTTCTGAAGAATATATTGTAATATTTTTTAATTTATCAGTTTCATTCTCTTTTTCTTCTATATAAAATATGAAGTCATTAAACTCATCTATAAATAATTTTTCCTGGAGGACAATAGAGGCTCTTTCTTTTAGGACATTGAAATATAAGTTTTTAAAAGCCATATTACTTCGAGGTAAAATGTAGTTATTAAAAGTTACCATTACTATACTTAAGATTAAACCGAAGATAATAACAGGCATAACTATAGATTTTATATTTAATCCATTTGTTTTCATAGCCATTATTTCGTTGTCCGAATTTAATCTGCTAAATGCAATTAATACTGCTATGAGTATTCCCATAGGTACTGTTATGGCAATAAAAGCAGGCATTATATAGATAAGTAGTTTAATGGTGTTTGTTAAACTTACACCTTTATTTATAATTAAATCCACAAGTTCAGCCATCTTATCTATTAAAAATATAAACGTAAATAAAAAGAATCCTAAAAATAAAGGTCCGAGAATTTCTTTTATTATGTATTTATGAATTATTTTCATTGATTTAACTTTAATGGTGCCTAATAAATTGGACATCTACATTATATAATAATTCAACTACGACTATCAACCATTTTATTTTATTGATAGAATATAAAAATTATGGTAAAATTCATATTATGTTGAAAGGATTAAGTATATTAATAATTTTTCTGATAAGTATTAATGCTATTAATGGTGAGGACTTTGATTTCAATCTAATTGGTGTTCTTTTAGGCGAAGATGTTATTTTTGAGGAGATAGTTTCAGAGTTAAATTACGAGTATGATGACTTGTATTTAATAAAAAATCTAAAGAGAACGTTTTATGGTATCGCTTTTGAAAAGTTTGTTTTCCTTGAGGGAGGTGTAGATGTTACAGTGAAGGAAACTTTACCAGAAGCCATTGGCCATATTGGTGTAGATCTTCCATTGGAATCAAAATTGGAAATTTCTGGAAGAAAATCTGTATCAATGAGTTATGGTAATGTTATAAAAACCAATCCACCTTCTGGTGTTCCTGCTATTGGTGGTAGTACTCCTGCTGGAATAACAAGCGGTTTTACTTTACTCCAGGAACTTCAAGTTAGACTCTCTGGAACTGTGGGCAAAAGAATCACGGTAAATGTAGATTACGATGATACAAAAGAACAGCAAAGAGATATTTCACTTATATATAAAGGTGAAGGTGAAGAACTTGTTCAGAAGGCGGAATTTGGTGATGTTTCTTTATCTTTACCTAATACAGAATTCACTGGATATAACAAAAAGATTTTTGGCGGAGAAATAGAGATGAAATATAAAAATATTAGTTTAAAGGCAATAGGTGCTCAAACAAAAGGTAAAACTAAAACAGTTACATTTGTTGGTGGTTATACTCAGGTAAAAACAGATATATACGATACAAATTTTGTTAAATATAAATATTATAATATAACATCAAATACTTCTTGTTTACCTATTGATACTAATAGTGAACAAATATGGTTGGATGATATGAATGGTTACAATAATAACTATCCACCTGGTTATCCACCAAATAGAGGTACTGATGTAACCCAATATACGCAAAAAACCGATACTGGTACATATTCATTAGATTATCTTCATCCTGGAATAGATTATACTATTGATTATAATAGCGGTGTGATTATATTTAATAAGAGTATTCAGTCAAATTATGTCCTTTTTGTTGCTTATAAGTATAATAATGGAGCAAGTTCGGTTGGATATTCTGGTAATACTTTTGATTTTAATGAAGCTAATTTAAATCCAATTCAACCTATGATCAATAGTCCCACTTATTATAGTAATCAGTTAATGAATTTCTATAATCTGGGTAATAAAAAAATACTTTTACCACAGTATGACCCAGAATTTATTTTTAAAATTTACGATGCTAATAATACTGAAAAATCAATAACAAATTATACATATGGTATAGATGTTGATAGTGGTCTTTTAAAAATTACAAAAAATACTTCTCCAACTCCAGAGAAACCATTTGCTTATGATGACAGTAATATTTTAATAAGTCCAAATGCTTATCCAGATACTGCTTCTACTACTCAAAGCAGATACAGAATGCATATAGAATATAAATATAAATTTAAAACATATCAATTACCTAATTTTAACATTGTAAAGTATAGCGAGGTTATTGTTATGGATGGAAGGAATTTAGTAAGAGATGTTGATTATACTATAGATTATGAGTCTGGTTTTATTTTCTTTTTTAATGAGGATAAGATAACTGATAAAACACAAATCACGGCAACATATGAATATATGCCTTTTGGTGGTGGATTTCAAAGTAATTTATTTGGTGTAAGAGCAGATATTAATTTATCTCCATTATCAATTGGTTCAACCTATCTTTTCACTGGAAGTCAAACTCCTCTAGATGTTCCTACTATTGGTTCTACACCTTCCAGCTTAAATGTAGTTGATGTTGATGGTAAAGTTAATATTAATAAAGGTATGATTGAGAGTGTCCTGGGAAGTAGTATATTTTTACCGACAGAAATTAGTTTTTCCGGAGAAATTGCAAAAAGTTTTTATAATCCGAATATTTATGAATCAAGTAATGGAGAAAAAGGTGTAGGTATGATTGATAGTATGGAAGGAGCAGATAATATCTCTGGATTACCGGTTGATTGTAATACTTGGTTTCCTTCAAGCATGCCGGCTTCTACTACTGATACAGATTTAAATATTGATAATAGAGCAAATCAATTATCTTTATCTAATTATGATGATTATGGTCATGATACGAGTGTTGTTACCAAGAAACAATTATTAAAGATAGATTGCGATTTTACAAATGGAAGATGGGATGGAATGAGGTATCCAGTTTCTACTATTGGTTCTGATTATAGTAGATATAAGTATTTAGAAATATGGATGAACGCTGATTGGACAAGTAGTACTACTTTTAATTTGGATATTGGCGTGATATCTGAAGACATAAATGGAAATGGTTTATTAGATACAGAAGATAAGAATAATGATAATTTATTGAATACAGGCGAAGATACGGGTATACCAGTTAAATTTGCCGGAAGTATTTCAAATGTGGGACAAAATAATAATAGATTAGATAAAGAGGATATGGATAATAATGGAAGACTTGATTTTACTAATAATGATTACTACAGGTATGAATTTGATTTGAATAATATCCCTCCTGCCTATATCTCAAATACTATTGGTTCATGGAAGTTAATAAAGATACCTTTGAATTTTACAACAACAACAGATAAAAATGGTTCTCCAACACCTACATTAATAAAACATGTCCGATTATGGTTAAAAAATATTTCATCACAGACTGGTTCTATGGTAGTAGAATCTGTTCAATTTACAGGTAATAAATGGGAACTTAAATATCCTTTATTAGCATCTAATTTGGATGTTAAAACAATAAATAAGGACCTTGATAGCGTTTACGAGCCATTAACAGATGGCTTTTTTAAGGCTGATACTGAGACAGAGAAAAATCGCGAGATGTCTTTAAGTATTACTTATAATAATACTGCTTCTTCATCAGTTACTATTCCTTATATTTGTAAACTATTCACAAGGGCACAAAGTTATTTAGATTATAATTACTTAAAATGTGATATATATAAGAGGACAACATTTTCTGGTGATATATTTTTTATTCGGGTAGGAAGCGATGATACAAATTACTATCAATATAATTTAGATTTATCTACGATTTCATCAGGATGGCAAACAGTGACATTCTCGTTAGGTAGTCCACCAACTTCAAAAGTAGGTAGTTTTTATTTAAACAATGTAAAACAAGTGAGCATTGGAGTTATAAGTACTAATACAGGAGGGGAAATATGGGTTAATAATTTAAGAGTATCGGATTCTATAATGAAAGAAGGCATTGCATCACGATTAAATGGTTCAGTGAGATATGGAGATTTCTTTTCTATCTCTGGTGATTATAAAAACATAGCCAGCACATTTAACATGTTTGAAGACGCGAGTGTTAATACAAATTTATCAGTAGCACAAACATATCAAAGTATAAAACAAACTACAAAATATACTACAGTATCTTCTTCATTAACACCTGTTAATTTTTTACCACTAACATTTAATTATAGGAAAGATGAAACCCTTACAGATGATAAAGACAAGTCAAATCCTAACTATTTGTCGTACCCGGAAAGATTTTCAGATAATTACAATTCTACTTTAAATTTTACATTACTTTCACCTTTAAATATATCTTTAAATGGCAACTATAAATTAGAAAATATGCAATATTTGCCTAATGTTTTATTAAATGATAATACATATACAAAATCTTATAATGCTTCTTCTAAGGCAACATATGCCCTGCCTTCAAATATATTTGGTATTCCGTTAGGGACGAATAATTTTGAAGCATCGTTTGGATTTTCAGAAGACAAAATCAATCATTCTTTGTATTTAGATAGGAATACTTATATTATTTCTCGTGAGAATTACTATAAATGGATGGGAAGTTATGAGTTTTTATCGGGCTTAACAACTTCTCCTTTTTACACTATGAAGTTTTTAGATAAGAAAGGTAATATATATGCTTATAATATTTCATTACCTTCTGGCACTTTCCCTTTTGTAGATGATTTTTCACCTCAGACATATTCAAGAAGCGCTGGACTTTCTTCTTCATATTCAAAGATTAAAGGGCTTACACCAAGGGCAAACTACAATGGTGCTGTTGATAGAGATTATAATGTAAATCAGTTAAGAACAAGTAGTTCAATAGAGGCAGGTTCAGAATTCCGACTTTCTGAATGGTTGGGGTTTTTGGAATCTTTTTCACCAACTCTGAATTTAAGTCATAGAGTTTCTGCAAATGCTTTTTATAATAATTATGATGGTGCAGGTGAGAACTTCCCAATAAAAAATTTAACCTTTTGGGATGAGTGGTGGATAGTCCCATCGGAAAAATTTGCTTTAAATAGCTCTCAAGTAGTTAGTGATACTGGTAATGGTAGGTTTAAATTAGGACCCATTACATTTAATCCGAGAGGTAGTATAAGCAATGAGAGTAACAGACAGTTGCAATTCTTAACCAAAACAAATGTTAACTCTGTTGGGAGTGGAGTAATTATTGATTCACCGCCAATACCAATACTTTCTCTTTTAAATCCAACAAGTATGAATATAGAATATGACTATAAAAACATAAAAAGAATAGATGCAAGTGATAAAATTACATCTAATTCTTTCACACATACTGGAAATTTTACATGTCCATTTCGTGTTTCGGATGCTTTCAATGGTTCGTTGTTATTTATTGCAAATATAGAAGACAGGGAAGAGAACAATATTAAATACAATAACATAAGTTATACTCCTGGAGTTGACCTTAGTTTAAATCTTAATTTTAATGACCCGATTAAACTTCCAGACTTTTGGCCATTTGGAGGTGCAATTATAAAAATTGAGCAAGCTGTAAGATTAAACAGTAGGTTTAACTTAAATATGGTTAGGAATAAAACAAGTGGGGCTACTATAGGCAGTGAAATTAAAACGGACCTTTATACAATTTCAACCTCAGTGGAGTATAATTTTTCAAGAAATATCAGAGCAGATTTAGGATTTCAATTTAGTTATCTTAATGATTATGTATCTAATGTTAATAATTATTATGCTTACGGAATTAGTTTAAAAGTAAATGCAATATTCTAGTAAAATAAGTGGGGAAAGTGGGAAAAGTGGAAAAAGTAAAAAATATCATAATAGGGATATTAGATATTATTTTTCCTGCAAATTGCAAAATTTGTAGTGATAAGTTAGATAAAGATAGAAAAGGATCTATATGTGGTGGTTGCTGGGGTAAGATAAAAATAATTAAACATCCAATGTGTGTTTACTGTGGTAAACAGTTGACTTCGTCTGATGAAAATTTTTGTGCGGATTGCACAAGACAGAGGTTTTCTTTTGTTGATAATAGATCAGTTGGAATTTACGAAGGTGTTTTAAAAGAAGGTATACATTTATTAAAATATAAAGGATGTAGAGTATTGGCAAAACATTTTGGTGAATTAATGGTAGAGTTTATAAAAGAAAATTGTGGAGTAGATGACATAGATTGTATAATACCGGTTCCTATGTATAAGAAAAAACAAAGTGGAAGGGACTATAATCAGGCAGAGTTATTATCTAAGTGTTTAGCAGATTATTTTAAAATTCCTTTATTTACGGATGTTTTAATTAGAGTAAAAGAAACTATTCCACAGCATAAATTAAGTAAAGAAGATAGATTCTTGAATGTTAAAGGAGTTTTTGAAATTAGAAATCCGGGAAAAATTAAATGGGCTTGCGTTTTACTTGTTGATGATATATTAACAACAGGCGCTACAGCAGATGAATGTAGTTCGATGCTACTTGGTGATGGAGCAAGTCAAATAAGAGTCTTTACATTGGCCAGGGGAATGTAGTATAATAAAGAAAGTGAAAGAAGTGGGGAAAGCAAAGGAAGTAAAAAAAGTAAGAAAAGTAAGGAAAGTAAGAAAAGTAAAAATACTTTAATTACTTTTTTTACTAACAAGGGGGAGGTAAAATATGAATATAGCATTGCCAGGAGATGATTATTTGCCATCAGTTGATGGTGCAGTAACATCTATAATGTCTTATACAAAAGAATTCAGGAAGATGGGGCATAAGGTTTATATAGTTGCTCCAAAGTATCCTAAATATGTGGATAATGAGCCAGATATAATAAGATGCTGGTCAATGTCTGCACCATTTCCTCCTAAATACAGGTTGCCCGTTGTTTGGTTTATGAAGCAGGATTGGAAAAAACTTAATCTTGATATAATACATTCACAATCACCTTTTCCTCTTGGTTGGAATGGTATCACAGTTGCCAGGAAATTAGGAATACCTATTGTAAATACATATCATACGCTTTACCCAACATACATTAATACCTATATGAATATAAAGTGGCTCAGGAAACCGCTTTCAGCAATAACAAAGAAATACAGTGCCTACATTCTAAATAAGTGTGACCTTGTAATATCACCATCACCACAGATGGCAAAAGATTTGGTTGAGTACGGAGTTAAAGTACCCATAGAAATAATGCCTACCGGTATCGATCTGGATAAATTCAAAGGTTACAACGGTGATGATTTTAGGAAAAAATATAATATTGGGAAAGATGAAAAAATGCTTCTTTGTATGTGTAGACTTGGGAGGGAAAAAAATATTAATTTTCTTATAGATGCATTACCTTTAATTTTAAAAGAAATTCCAAATGCAAGATTAGTTATATCCGGAGAAGGTGTTGCAAAACCAGAGTTAGAAGAACAAGCAAAAAAATTAGGAGTGTATAATAAAATAGTTTTTCTTGGATTTTTGAATCATCAGGATTGGGTTAATGCTTATGCTGCTGAAGATTTGTTCGTTTTTGCATCTTTAACAGAAACTCAGGGCTTGGTTTTACTTGAAGCAATGTATTTCAATAAGCCAGTAGTATGTGTAGGAGAAATGGGAGTTATAGATATGATGAACGGCTTTGAAAAACAAACGGGCGGATATTTAACTAAGAATGATTTAAATGACTTTGCTGAGAAAGTTGTAAGACTCTTACATGATAAAAATTTATATGATGCAAAAGCAAAAGAAGCCAGAGAAAGGGCATTAGAAATGTCTTCAGAAAACATGGCCAAGAAAATGCTTGGTATTTATGAGAGACTTATTAAGGAAAGTAAAAATTAATGTAGCCGCAGGCTTTAGCCTGCGTAGGATACAAAAAGGTAAAGAAAATAAAGTAAAAAAAGAAAAAATATGTTTTCCTGTGCATTGAGATATATGATAATACTTTTTGTTTTGTTCTTTAACAATGGTTATTGTGAGGAGTATAACTTTTTTACAAATGTAGGTAATCATTTAGGTGAAGAAGTACTTTCACCATTTAATGTAAAATTAGAAGATTTTTTAATAATAGCGCCGGTAAGTATTATTACATACTCAATATTGAAAAATGATACATATTTTCGGGATAAGTTTAACTCATCAAAAAATTCAACACTTGATTTTATTAGTTTTATAGATATTCTGGGTGATGGGATGTTTGATTTAGCCATATGTGGTGTTGTGGATGTGATTGGAGGAAAAAAGGAAAGATTAGTTACAAGACAAGTTGTAGAATCAATCGTAGAAACCGGAATAATAGTAAATGGTATTAAATGTTTTTTAGGTAGAGTTAGACCATCTTCTAATAATGACCCTTTAAATTTCATCGGACCATCTTTAACTAATGATTCATTTCCTTCCGGACATACAGCAGTTGCCTGGGTAGTTGCAGAAGTAGTTGGGAATGCTTATAATTGTTATTATATAACATATCCACTGGCAACATTAGTTGGCTTAGCCCGAGTTTATAAAGATGCACACTGGTTTTCAGATGTTTTTGTGGGCGCAGTAATTGGAATTCTTATTGGTAAAGTTCATAAGATTGATTACAGTAAAGAAGATATAGGTTTAATATTTAAATATGAAAATGAAAAATTATTATACGAGATAAATTGTAGATTTTAATATAAATGGAGGTGATTTAATGTCGTCAGTAAAAGAAAATGTGATTTCATTAGTAAAGAAAATGCCTGAAAAGTCTACTTTAGAAGATATAATGGAACACTTATATGTAAAACAAAAGATATTGAAGGGGCAAATGCAATTGGAAACAGGTCAATTTTATACACATGAAGAAGCGAAGGAAATAATGAGAGAAAATTATGGTCCCAAAGTTTGAAAAAATGTGACTTTGAATTACTTGGTATTGTGGAGGTGATAATTAATGAAAAAAGTAATTCTAATAATATTGTTTTTACATTTAATTTCAGATATTGCTTTTTCTGAAGTAACCGGAAAAATGACCCTATATCCTGATGGAATAATGGAAATAGTTTTTTATAACAAAGGTAAAGAAATAGCAAAAAGAATATTTGATAAAAAAGACAATGAGAAAATAATTGGTAAAATACCAGACGGTATTGTTAAATTCTATGATGAAGATGGGAAACTTGATAGTGAACAAAATTATAAAGATGGTAAACGAAATGGTTTATTAAAAGTATATTATGAAAATGGAAAACTTTATTTGGAACAAAATTATAAAGATGATAAAAGAAATGGGGTATATAAATACTATGATGAAAAGGGAGGACTTGATAAAGAGGGAAGTTATAAAGATGACAAAAGAGATGGTTTATTAAAAGAGTATTATGGTGGTATTATTAAGAGACTTGAAAGAGAAGAAAATTATAAAGATGGAAAACTAAATGGAATATGTAAGTATTATTATAGTATTTTGATAGTTTTAAATTACTATTGCTTTAGTCCTCCACCTCCAGATGAGTTCCCCTTTGAAGATGACATTTTTATTTTTAAGGATGGCCATTGGGGTTTTAATTATAACCTTTATTTGGATGGTGACCTTATAGTAGAATTGAATTACAAAGATAATGAATTAGATGGTTTAACAAAGTGGTATGGCAAATCAGGTATCCTTAAAAAAGAAATAAATTATAAAGATGGTAAAAAAAATGGATTAGTAAAGGAATATTTTACGAATGGAGAAATAGCAACAATAAATACCTACAAAAATGGTGTTAAAATAAATTCAAAAAGGTATAATGAGGAAGGCAGGGAAACAATGAACCAAAATTATCCTTATGAGGCAGTAATTACAGATGATAATATTGAACAAGGGTTATCAGATACCATAACAACTTCTTTTTTTAAAATAAACAAATTTATTATTTTAGAAAGAAGCAAGATGAAAGAGATATTGAAAGAACAGAAATTTCAATTAACCGGATGTACTAAAACTGAATGTGCTGTTGAAATAGGAAAGATACTAAATGTAAGATTTGTAGTTATTAGTAGTATTTCTAATATATTTAAAGAATTTGTAATAAATATTAGAATAATAAATGTTGAGAGTTCTGAAGTAGTATTTGCAGAAATGGGAAAATGTAATTCTGAAAAAGAGATTATTGAAACTATACAAAAACTTGTTGAAACCATTTCAAGTAAAGTTATTGAAAAATATCCCAAAGAAGAATCAATACCGATAGCAATACTTGATTTAGAAACAAAAAAAGAATAAACAAGATAAACTTTTTTAAACATTAAAGAAATAAAATAAGTTTTTGATCAACTGAAATAGAGAGAAAATAGGAGGTGGAAAACATGGGAGAAAAAAATTTGAAGAAAAATCTTGATTTCGTTAATAAAAACAAAGAATCCTTACTCAAGGAGCATAAGGACAAATTCATTCTTGTATTTGAGGAAAAACTAGTGGATTCTTATGATAGTTATGAACGAGCAGCAGAAGAAGGAGTGCGTTTATATGGGTTAGATGCAAACTTTCTCGTTTATCATTTAGTTGAAAAAGAACCACTAAACTTTATCTGGGAGTGTCAGAAATACCCCGTCTCTTGAGACAGGGATGAACCCTGCACCATATTGGTACAGGGTGAATTGGCACCATAAATAATATATTTTCCTTGCAGAGAAGATACCCCGCCATTTATGGTGGGGGAGATTCATTATGGAGGATGTGCTATGATAAATACATACAGGTATGGTGGTCAGAGTAAAGTGGAGAAAGATGGTAAAGAATTAATAGTCCAGATTCCACCGCCAGTCATTTTAAATCAAATGGGGGCTTTTATCAAAGTTACCATTACTCATCCTCGGATTGTTCAAGAAAATTTTAAACAACAGGGGAAAAGTGCTCCAACAGTTAGCGTAAATGCCTTAATTGATACAGGGGCAAGTGGTACTGTAATAACACCTCGTGTGGCTGATCAACTTGGACTTGTTCACACAGGTTTTCAAAAAGTTTCTTCAGTTCAAGATGAACAACAGCAACCTGTTTATTATGGTTTTATCATATTCCCTTGGGGTAATGGCAAAGAGATCCCGATTGTTTCTTGTCCTCTTAAAAATTTTGATTGTCTGATTGGGCGTGATATTCTCTTGCATTGGCATTTTACATACAACGGCCCTGATGGTTCAGTAGTTATTTGTGACTGAGACACATCTTCGCCTAACAAAGCATTTACGGCTTCATTTCACTTCGCTTAACTTTGCTTCGCAAAGTTCGTAAATGCTCAAACGTTATTGGAAATCGCCAGAAATGTAAGTAATTAGGGTTCTTCAGGTTCTATTGTAGAGAGAAACTTCCTCAAGTTTAATGCAGAGAAATGATGTAAGTCTAAATATATGAGAGAGTTTTTTGAATTTGACTCGTTTAAGGCTATTTTGGGGATAAGTAATGAATAATTTGATAGAGTTTGAGATGATCAAGTCTGCC
>JBDRBU010000082.1:0-5059 GCA_043822305.1 Candidatus Firestoneibacteriota bacterium | reverse complement strand
TTCTTGATTTCCTTAATAGAATGGTTTTTATCTTTGATGAAATATTCTAATTCCCTCTCTTGGTTTTTATCCAATCTTTGTCGTTTTCGCATGAGTAGATTATATCATATTTTGTGCTAATTTGGAATGTGATGTCCATATCTCAAGCAACGTATTGACTTTGAACAATTTCAGCTTCTCTCCACAATTATCGATAGAATTTTTATGCCTGACCTTAAAGTATTATCAAGCATCACAAATCCTAGTTTTTTCTCAACAAGACAAACACTTAGTCTTTCCTCGTGTGGGTTAGTTGAAATAGTTGCTGTACCTACTGTTCGTGCACCTGAAGCAGAAAATAAATATGAAATTACTGAATTCGGTAAGTTTTTTATCAAAATCGTGTTAAATGAATCAGAAAAATAATTCTACTAAATTGTCTAACAACGCACTGCACCTGACTGTTACCCGTCGCCTTTCGGCGTCGGCTACCAGCAGGTGAGCTTGAATGTTAGAAGAAAAAATAAATAAAAGGAGAAAAAATGGATTACAAAAATGATTGGATTTGGAATTTAGACAAAACTCCCTATTCAATACCACCTTTTTGTCTCGAGATAGTCTTGCAGGATAGAAGTAGATATTTTGTGCAATGTTTGATACAAAAAGATGAAGAAACAAAATCAATGGTATTCAGCATTTGGGATTTACGTGATTTTTCAAATAATGATATTGAAACTTTGAGAAAAAACTTAAATAATATTGATATCTCAGAAAACTCTTCGTATGAAAAAATGCATCCCAAACTAGACAGAGCAAATTTACGTGTACATCTTGATGATATTTGTTATTGTATCGAATGGCATATTAAATTTTGGAAAATAGAAACAAGAGAAATTAAAGGATTCGCAGGAAATAAAATATAAAACTTATAACAATTTCATACAGCCAACCTGCACCGCTATGCGGTTCAGGTGGCTGATGTTGGCGTTAGACGTAAATAATAAAGAGGAAAAATGAAAAAATTTATCTTTGGTCTTAGCCTCACAATTGCTTTTCTTGCTGTCTTTTTCACACTTGATCCACTATCTATATTTATCGCATGCTGGCTCGTTGTTTATTTATGGTGGATATATATCCTCAAAAAGAAAAAAGGCTTGGCGCTATATTTTCTTGTTTTGCTTGCTGTTTTAATTAGTGCGTTATCGGTTAAGGTATATCTTAGAGAAAAAAGGGGATTGATTAAAAGTGTTGCCCCATATGCTTTTTATGATCTTGGAGATTTTATTGAAATAAAAGGTGGCTGGAATGTATCCGATACTAAGTTCGAAAGCACAACTATTATTTGCGATAAAAGATTAGATATTTGCGCTGACTACACAGCACGTCTTGTTATGGGGCATTTGCATGTAGCCCCCATGCTATGGAAAATAAAATATTGGGAAGGAGAAGCCGTAAACCCTGATGATTTTTTAAAAGAATACACCGGTATTATTATAGGAACAAGTGCCGATAGGGGTGGAATATACAGTAATTCATTATTGTATATTGACAGAAAAAATAAAAGTGTTTTTATCGTCAAAAAGAAATCGGGAAACTCGGATGACTGGAAGGAATTAATAGATATAAAAAACATTAATGACTTGCCAGATGACTGGGAAATTGTTGAAAAACTACAGAATACTTTTTATCAAAGATACTAATAAAAGCGTGTCTAACAACGCGCTCCACCTGACTGTTACCCGCCGCCTTTAGGCGTCGGCTACCAGCAGGTGAGCTTGAATGTTAGAAGAAAAAAATAAAATAATAAATCTCCCGCAAAGCCGCAGAGAACGCAAAGAAATACACAATATAACAAAGAATATTAAAAAAACTTGGCGGGCTTTGCGAGCTTGGCGGGAAAATTTAAAAGTTTCTGTGTATATTATCTCAGATATGAAGCGGAAAAACCTTTGTGTGCTTTGTGACTCTGTGTGAGAATAAAAAACTTCTAACAACGCACTACACCTGACTGTTACCCGCCGCCCTTCGGCGTCGGCTACCAGCAGGTGAGTTTGGATGTTATAAAAAATATAATAAAATCAAAAAAATAAAACGATTAATCACACGGAGACACGGAGAAAAAATATAAACCAGGAATAATACAAATAATAGAAATAAGAATAAGAAAGTTTATTAAAAAATCCAAATATGGGAAAACAATTAAATAGGCATGCAAATTATTATTCGGTATAAATGACGACTAGTTAAAAACTCTGTGTGAGAATAAAAAATTTTATAACAAAGCGCTGAGCTTTGGCGTTATGAGAAAAAAAATTACTGAAATAAAGTATTTGAATACAGATTTAAATTTAAAATCATCTACTTCGTTCAAGGAGCTAAACGATTTTTTAAGCAGAGATGGTTCGTTTGTATTACACTATGAAAAAATAAAAGATGAAAAACACAGCGGAACATATGAGATAGAAATCGATTCAACCTCTCCCGATAAAACAATCAAAAAATTTTTAAAAAAATTATCAAAAATGGATAAAATATGTAAAAAACAATGGGATGAGTGCTCATTAAAAGAATTTGATATTGGTTACGAATGTGGTCAAAAGCCATGGGCATTCAATAACGAAATAAAGAACACTGTCCTAAAAGAATTAGCAAAACTAAATCTCGGTATAAGAATCACAATTTATCCACCACTCATAACCAAGCAATCGAGCGGATTGTAACCCGCCGCTCCGCGACGGCTTCCAACCGCTCATTTTTATGTTATACTAAGAAAAAAATAAATAATTACTTTTAAACAAGGAGCGAAAATGGCAAAAACTAAAAAAGACAAAAAAGTGTATGTAATATATGTATCCGATGATTCATCTCATCTTCTCGGAAATATTACAAAAACTAGATTAAAAGGAAAAGAATTTATTAAAGGTATATCCTTATCTGATAATTATTGGGCAAAAAATAAAAATGTATATATCTCCCCCAATGAAATTACTGGAATGATTGAGTTCGATTCTATGGAAGATTACCTTTTTTCAAAGAAAATTTATGATAAGAATAAAAAATCAAAAGCAAGGAAAAAGAAAAAATGAAATCAAAAATTATGTATATTGAACGGAAAGCCGGAAATCTTGCTGGAGAAGCAAAAATTGGACGGGTAACTTTTTCTAAGACAGGAAAAACACTTCATTATAAAGATAAAAAATTTCAGAGTCTCAAAGGAGCAGGATTTAAAGCCAATTATTATGAACTAGAATTTGGCGAGGATTATTGGATTTCTGGGTGTGAAAAAAATGGGCAAGATCAATTATATGGAGAAAGAGTGCCAATCTATATAGACGAAGATGTCCGAGAAGAATATTGGACAGAAATTAGGAAGTTGCCAAAAAATAAGAATAAAAAAACAGTATAATAACTTCACCCACCTGCCCCTTCGACTGTGCCCTTTGAGTTCCGCTCAGGGTAGGTGATGTTATAAGGAAAAATTATTAATAAAAATACAAAAGAAAAATAAAACTTATAAATTTTTAAAATAGGAATCCCAATGCGATCACGTAGTCAGAAAAGGCAAGGAAAACGAGACTTGCATTTCCTGAATGAAAATGGAATGGTTGCCTGCAACCCCCGTGATCGTGAAGCCGCGCATCGTGCTGATGTTGAAGGCATTGCCACAGAAAATACTAATGCCGTTACTTGTAAAAAATGCTGGGATTTTATGCTAAAAACCGAAAGATTGAAACCGTCAAAAAAGAGGAATAATTGAAACCAAAACATAAAATGGCTAAACAGGACGATGAACCTAACTTCATTCCGCTGCGCTTCATGAGGTAGGTTATCTTTACGTTATGCAAAGACAACTAATATGAAAGAAAAAAATTGGAAAACATATGAAGACGTAGCTAGATACTTACTTGAAAAATTTTCTAAGGAATTTAACCTTACATCTGTTGAAGGTAAACAAAAGATACATGGAAACCGTTCAGGTACACCTTGGGCAATTGAAGCAAAAGGCATAAAAGATAATAATGGTGGTTTTATGATTATTGAATGTAAATGATTGTGCCTGGTGAAATTTCTGAATAATATTTCCTATCTTTCATATATAACAAATGTTGCCTCAATAGAAGGCTAATGCAATATATATACATTTTGTGGTATAATATAACTAATATTTTTGGGAGGGATTGATGATGAAAAATAAATTATATCTTGATACTTCTATACCTAATGCATACTTTGATAACCGTGTGCCCTTGCGTCAATTGATAACGCAAAAGTGGTTTCAGAACGATATGCAAGATTATTCTGTCTGTATATCAGCCTTAGTATTAGAGGAAATAAGCATGATAGAGGAAAAGGATTTGCGCGAAAATCTCATAAATATTGTAATGTCTTCTAACCCAATAGTACATGAAATTGATAAAATATCTATAAGATTAGCAGATTTATATTTGAAAAAGGAAGCTATTCCACGTAAAGAAAATAATGATGCTTTGCATATAGCAATTGCTGTAGTCAACAGCATTCCGTTCCTCGCTTCTTGGAATTTTAAACATATTGTAAAAGCACGTACCATCTATGCAATCAATGAAATAAATTTAAAACATAAATATGGGTTAATAGAGATA
Source organism: Candidatus Firestoneibacteriota bacterium (assembly GCA_043822305.1). Lineage (GTDB taxonomy): Bacteria > Oederibacteriota > D2-FULL-39-29 > D2-FULL-39-29 > JBDRBU01 > JBDRBU01. The sequence goes on along the minus strand of JBDRBU010000082.1, from coordinate 458 downwards.
GGGTCATTGGAGATATACGGAGGTGCAAAATATGGGAACCTATTATAACGATTTCAATAAAAAAAGTGATCTCATGATGTGGCAGCTTCATGAGATAAGACATAGAATGCAAGAAGAAAAGATAAGCATCAATAAAATTAACGAGCATGCGAAAACAATTATAACTAATTGGAAGAGGAATAAAAATAAGCAAATAGTGATTTGAGATAAGAAAAAAATTAAACTCATAACAAGTCTATACGCCTGACTTTTTCCCGCTGCTTCGCTCTGGGAAAAAGCGGGTGATTTCTGCGTTATACGGTAAAATAAAATGGATATATAGTATCTGACATAATTAAGTAGACTATTTATTAAAGAACTCTTTTATCTGTTCTGGTCGTTTTTGAATCGATCTCAAAGAACCAAGCACAGCAGATTTTAATTCTTTTTTGTTTTTCATTGGTTTTGCATTTAGTTTT
>JBDRBU010000081.1:0-32748 GCA_043822305.1 Candidatus Firestoneibacteriota bacterium | reverse complement strand
TAATCTCTCTTAAGCATCTGTTATTTCCTCCGTATAATATGTTTTTAATTTAATCAATTTATATTATACAAGATTTAACAGATGCTTTCTATCTCAAATATCCATCCTATCCTATTACTCTACAATCAAACCTGAAGAACCGTATTTTTTCCATTCGTAGTCGCCCTGTCTTTGATGCCAACGGATCATTAAACACTCTTTTTCTGTCAATTCAATAAACTTTGAGATGTAAAGCACTGATTTTTCGCCATGTCCGAAAGGGAAAGAGTCATCTCTTGTATATGGATACTTTCCTTTTATATTTGTGGAATAGGTGTTTATTTTGGGTCATTCGTAAATAACTTGAAGTAAAAAGCAATAATATTATAAAAATCGTTATAAATACAAGATGAATAAGAAAATACTTTTTGCAAAACCATGAAAACACCTTGTAAACATTGACATATTTATTTTTTGCTTGGTCGTTGGTTACGGAAGCAAAGTATTTAAGAATAAAATAATCAATTTACGTAGTATTACGACCTGACAAAAGACATTTTTAAGTTTTCTCCTGTTATATAAGGACTTACAGAAATTGTTCCAAGTTAATAACGAAAGAAACGGTAAATCCTTACTGATTATTCCTATTTATTCAAACCTCTCAACCATAAACAAGGTTACATCTTCATTTGAAATGTTCTTTATCAGATGATTTACATCTGCATTGTACCGGATTACATCTCCTTTGTTTAATATTGCTGATTTTTTGCCTGCTCTTACTTCAATACTCCCATTAAGTATGTGTAGAATTTCCTCAGTTCCAGGATAATGTTTTGTAGAGTTTAAACTACCACCTTTTTTAAGTCTTAAAACATAAATTTCAAGGTCTTTCATATCAAGAGTTGAGATAATATCAAATTTGCATTTTTTTGTGTCATTAAATAGTACCGGGAGATTTTCAGATCTGGTAATTTCAAATTTTTTGCCTAATTCTTTTTCCCGGCCAAGTAGTTCTTCTAAAGGAACATTTAATCCATGGGCGATTTTCCATAATGTGGCTAATGTAGGATTTGTATTTTCTAATTCAATCTGGAAAAGCATTGCTTTTAAAACTCCTGATTTTTTTGCTAAAGCATCAAGACTCATCTTTTTTTCTTTTCTAATTCGTAAAATATTTTTACCAAGTTTTGGTGGTGATGGAACTTCTGAGACTGACATATTATTGCCCTCCGTATTTTTAAAAATTTAAAATTATTTTTCCACTATTTCCTGTATTCATTAAATCAAAGCCTTTCTGAAATTCTGTATAGTTTAGTTCCATGGTTATAATAGGTTCAATAAGTTTGTAATTTTTTTCAAGGAATCCCTGGCATCTATACCAGGTGTCATAAAGTCGTCTTCCACTAACTCCGTTTATTGTAATTCCTTTAAAGATCACATCCTTTGCCCAGTTTATTGTAAAATCTGTTGAAGGAATTCCAAGCATTACAAATGTTCCCCCATTTCTAATAATTTCAAAACCAAATTTGATACCATTCGGATTACCTGACATCTCTAAAATTACTTCCGGACCTAATCCATCAGTTGCATCCAGAATAACCTCGTTTAAGTTTTTAGTTTGCGGTTTAAATACTTTATCTGCACCTAATTTTTTTGCTAAATTACATTTGAACGAATTAGGTTCAAGAACTAAGACTAGGTTTGCTCCGGCTGATTTAGTAAGTGGAATAGCAAAAAGTCCAATGGCACCTGCTCCAATTATTAAAACAGATTTACCCGAAACATTTCCACTCATTATCGTGTGCATAGCATTTCCTAAAGGATCAAATATGGCAGCATATTTATCAGGAATTCCTTTGACTACGGGCCATAAGTTTTCTGCAGGCATTTTAATATATTCAGCAAAACAGCCATTTATATCAACTCCGATAATTTGTGTTTTTTCACAAATATGTGCTTGACCGGTTCTGCAGAATCTACAATGGCCACAGACAATATGTCCTTCAGCAGAAACTCTATCGCCCGGCTTTACAAATTTTATTCCTTTTCCAACTTCAATAACTTCGCCAACAAACTCATGACCAGCAATTACAGGTAGTTTTAACCTTGATTTTGCCCAATGATCATAATTATAAATATGTAAATCTGTTCCGCATATTCCTGCTTTTTTTATTTTTATTAGTGTTTCATTGTATCCAATTTTAGGGACTTCATAATCTAAAATCTCAAGACCTTTTTCAGATTTTGTTTTAGCAATACCTTTCATTTTCATTGATATTACTCCCTTTGTTTAGTATAATATATATATTGTTTAGTATATTAAACAAAATAAATTTTGTCAAGTAAAAAATTATGAATAACAATTTTATAAAAATATTAAATATAAAATCAGATGAAATGAAAGAAAAAGGAACATTTAAAATTTTTAGAGAAATAGATAGCCCAATGGATAGGGAAGTAATTATTGATAAGAAGAAAACATTGGTTTTCTCTTCAAATAATTATCTGGGATTAGCCAACAACCCATTAGTTATTAAAGCAGGCATAGATACATTAAAAAAGTATGGAGCCGGGACAGCATCAGTTAGATTTATTTGTGGAACATTTACTATTCATAAAAAATTAGAAAAAAAGATTGCAGAATTTTTTGAATTTGAATCATCTTTAACATATGTTTCATGCTGGGCAGCGAATACAGGACTTATTCCTGCTATTTGTTCTCCGGAAGATGTAGTTATTTCAGACGAACTTAATCATGCGAGTTTAATAGATGGGATTAGAATTTGCAAAAATGTTGAAAAAAAGATTTATAAACATTCTGATATGGAAATGCTCAAAGTAATTTTGAAAGAATCATCTAAATTTAACCAAAGGTTTATATTTACAGACGGTGTTTTTAGTATGGAAGGCGATGTAGCAAAACTTGATGTAATTTGTGAACTTGCAGAAAAATATAATGCTGTTGTTATTGTTGATGATTCACATGGAACTGGTGTCTTAGGGAAAAGGGGAAAAGGAATTATTGAGTATTTTGGATTAAAAGGTAAGGTTGATATATTAACCAGTACACTTGGCAAGGCACTTGGTGGAGCAGCCGGTGGTTTTGTTGCTGGAAGTAAATCACTAATTGATTATTTAAATCAGGTTTCAAGACCTCAGATTTTTTCAAATGCTTTACCTCCGGTAGTTGCCGGAAGTTCATTAAAGGCCATAGAGATTTTAGAAAAAAATCCATCTCTTGTTAATAAACTTATGTCAAATATAAAATACTTTAGAAGTAAGTTGAAGGAGATAGGGCTTAATCCTATCGAAGGAGAATCAGCCATTATTCCTTTAATGATAGGTGAAACAAAAAAAGCAATAGAATTAAGTAATGAGTTGTTTAAATACGGTATTTTTGTTGTTGGATTTGGTTATCCGGTTGTTCCAGAAGGAAAGGCTCGTGTAAGATTTCAAATGTCAGCATGTTTAACAAAAAAAGATTTAGATTTTGTTATAAAAGTTATAAAAGGGGTCAGAGTAAGGAGGAGTATTTAATGAAGAAAAAAATAGTTGTTGTTGGATCTGGTAGTTTACTTTTTACACCGGGGATAATAAAAGATTGTTTGCTTTCTAAATATTTAAATGAATCAGAATTGGTTTTATATGATCCGAACCAGGAACTGTCAAGTTTAATGTATAAATATGGTTTAAGATTGAAGGAAGAGATAAAGTCTGGATTAAAAATTAAAGTTGAAAAAAATAGAAAAAAGGCTTTGAATGGAGCTGATTTTGTTTTTTTATCAATAAATGTTGGAGGATTTGCATGCCATAAACAGGATATAGGAATACCTTTATCATTTGGAATTTTGCAATCTGTTGGAGATACAGTCGGTCCAGGCGGAGTTTTTAGAACATTAAGATTTGTTCCGGCCGTAATTGATATAGGCAAAGATATGGAAAAGGTCTGTCCAACTGCTATTTTACTTACTTACACAAATCCTATGACTTCTATATGCCAGGCTGTTTATAAGTATACAAAAATTAGAGCAATGGGAATGTGTCATGATTTTATGGCCACAGTAAATGATATAGCCGAATTAGCAAAAGTTCCTTTTGAGACCATTACAACTAATTATGCCGGTTTAAATCATTGTGTCTGGATATTAGATATTAAGTCTAATGGTAAAAGTTTAAAACCTGTTTTAGATGAATACGCAAAAAACTCCCGATATCCAGAAAAAATGAAGTGTAGGTTTGATTTGTATAAACTTTTTGGGTTCATGCCTGGTGGAGGGGAAAAGCATGTCGTAGAGTTTTTCCCGTATTATTTAAGAAAAGAAGTTAATTATAAAAAGATATGGAATTTAGAATTAAGATTGGATGCATTAGTTTTGATGATGAAAGACAGGAAGATTAAATATGAAAGAATTGTTAAGGCTATAAAAGGCGAACCAGTAAAAGATTTATTTGAACCTTCGGGTGAAAAAGGCACAGCCGTTATTGAAAGTATAATGAATAATACTCCTAAGATTTATAATTTAAATGTTTTAAATAACGGGTGCGTGTCAAATATGCCAGATGATTCTGTTTTAGAACTCCCAACTTTAGTTAATGCAAATGGTCCTAATGGAATATATGTTGGTAATATTCCGGATAGTGTTTATTGGAATGTTTTAAGCCAGAGTATAAAATTAAAATTAGCTGTGGAAGCCTCTGTTGAAAAAGACAGAAAAAAAGCATTTCAGGCATTAATAGCGGAACCTATGATTGGGAATATAAACGATGCGAAAGAAATCTTTAATAAAATGATTAAAGCCCAACCAGAGTATTTAGGTTATTTAAAATAAAGGGGTCAGAGTCAATTTTGTTAACAGAACTAATTATGCCAAGACAATCAAGAATAGTTGTTCCTGGATATCCTCACCATATTATTTTAAGAGGGAATAATAGGAATGTAATTTTTTATAGTGATGAAGATAGGTGTTTTTTCATAAGGTGTTTGAAAGAATCAAAAGAAAAGACGGGTTCAAAAATCTACGCTTACTGTCTAATGACAAATCATGTCCATTTACTTGTTGAACCTTTAACAGAAAGTGGTCTTGGAAATGTGATACAGTCATTAGGTAGAAGGTATGTGCAATACATCAATTGGAAATATAAAAGAACAGGTACATTGTGGGAGGGAAGATTTAAAAGTAGCCTGGTAGATAAAGATGAATATCTTTTAGCATGCAGTAGATATATAGAGTTAAATCCAGTAAGAGCAGGGATAGTGAGCAATCCGGTGGATTATTGCTGGTCAAGTTTTGGATATAAAGCGGAAGGAAAGATGAATAGTCTTCTTGAACCTGATCCTATTTATATTGGTTTAGGTGGGACAGAAAAGGAGAGACAAACAAATTATAAAAAATTGTTTTTAAACAGCATTTCTGATGAAGAATTAAAAATGGTTAGAGATGCAACACAAAAAGGTACAGTTATTGGAAGTAAAGAGTTTATTAGTGAACTCTCAAAGAGATTATGTAGAAATGTAGTTTTTAAAGAGAAAGGAAGACCAAAAAAATCACTCTGACCCCTTTTAAGGAAAAAATGACTCTGACCCCTTTTTTTGAAGGATTTGGATTAGGATTAAGTACAGGTGGATTTTGTTTGATTGCATGCGTTCCTTTTTTAGTTCCTTATTTTCTTTCTGAAGAAAGAAAATTAAGAAATAGTATCTTGGTTATTCTTGAATTCCTGACAGGCAGGTTAATGGCTTATTTGATTTTTGGTTTAATTTTTGGTATTGTTGGAGAGCAGACTAAAGAAATATTAGATAAAAGAATTATAGGTATTTTAATAATTATTACAAGTTTGATTTTACTTATTTATGGATTTACTAAAAATTTTCCGGAAATAGGTTTATGCAAAATCGCAGGAAGGTCAAATCTGATTAAAAGATTTCCATTTATATCTGGGTTTTTAGTAGGAATTAATATTTGCCCACCGTTTTTAGTTAGTCTGTCAGTTTTAATCTCTCTGGGTAGTATTTTTTCTGCTTTGATTTTTTCTTTCGGCTTTTTTCTTGCAACAACTTTGTTTTTATGGCCAGTGATATTTAGTTCATATTTCTCAAAATTTACTAAGATTCAGGAAATTTCACAGGTAGCCACATTACTTGTAGGATTATATTTTTTAATAAACGGAATAATAATGGTGATTTGAAGGTGGTGTTTGGTGAAAATATTTATTAATGTAGGAGATTCTTCAGCAGATGTATATGCTGCGAATTTGGTTAAAGAGTTGAAAATACTTAAGCCAAAGATAGAAATTTTTGGTAATGGCGGGAGTTTAATGCAAGAGGCCGGTGTTAAGTTATATTACAATCTTGTTGATTTTGGAATTATAGGATTTACTGAAGCCGCAAAAAGTTATTTTAAATTAATGAGAGTCTTAAATAAAACAGTAGATTTTATAATAAAAAATAAAATAGAAGCAGTAATTTTAATCGATTATCCTGGTTTTAATTTGATTCTTGCAGAAAAACTAAAGAAGCATAATATAAAAGTTATTTATTATGTTTTACCCCAGGTTTGGGCTTGGGGAAGAGGAAGAATTAAAAAAATCAAAAAGTTTATAGATAAGGCATTTGTTATTTTTTCTTTTGAAAAGAAGATTTATGAAGAAGCTAATATTCCTGTGGAATTCTTTGGCCATCCTTTAGTTGATATTGTTAAACCTTCTAAAACAAAGCAGAAACTTCGTCATGAATTTAAATTAGATAAAAATAAAAAAATTATAGGATTATTTCCTGGTAGCCGGTATCAGGAGATACATAGTTTACTTCCTTTAATCCTAAAGACTGTAAGAAATTTGAAAGATGTTCAATTTGTTTTGTGTCAAGCGGTTTCAATAGGGGATAGTACGATAAAAAAGTATCTTATTTCTTCTAATCTTAATATAAAAGTTATAAAAGGAAGGCAGTACGATATTATGAGTGTTTGTGATTGCATATTAGCCTCGTCAGGCACAGTTACTTTAGAGGCAGCTATAATAGGAGTGCCTCTGGTAGTTATTTATAAAGTATCACCGTTTAGCTTTTTCCTGGCAAAAAATTTACTTAAAATACCATATATCGCTTTGCCTAATATATTAGCCGGTAGTAAAATTGTTCCAGAACTGTTCCAGGATTGCGCAAATGAGCATAAAATTTTAAAGGAATTAAGTGATTTATTGTATAATAAAAAAATAAGAGAAAAAATGATTAATGATTTAAAAAGAATTAACATTGGGTTAGGTAAGATAGGTGTATCTCAGAGAATGGCTAAGGGGATGCTAAAGTGTCTGAAATAGTATTAATTGCCGTTTTAAAAAATCGTAAAGACCTTAATGTTTTGCTTAAAGAAAAATGGTATAGAATTCCTGTTTTTAGCCTGCCAAAAAGGAAAGCAGATTATATTGCTTTTTATCAACCGGCTACATTTGGTAAATCAGGGAGTTCTATAAGATATTATGCGGAACCGATTAGTTACAAAACATTAAAGAGAATAAAGATTTTGCCAAAAGAGTTTGATCATCCAAATGCCAATGATGAATATTACAAATTAAAATTTAGAAAAATATTTAAACTTAAAAGTCCAGTGAGAAATAAAAGCAGGATGAGAATATCGTTTGGATTTACAACTTTTGAAAAATTAAAAAGAGCAAGAAATATCACAGAATTGTTTGATGTTAACCCTATTGAGGATATGCTGGGCTTGACATTAGGAAAGCACAAAATAAAATCTTTGCGTGAACATACTTTTCGTTTGTCAGATTGCAGAAGATACAGGTTGGATTTCGTGATATTTTGTAAAAGAGGTCCACTTAATATAGAAGGTGATAGTTCAAAATGGCATTCAATTAAAAGTCAAAGGTTAAAAGATGCTTTAAGGGACATGGCACTTAGAAAATCTGGCTGGTGTATTTTAAGATTGAAAGAACCAGAAATAATAGGTAATATAGATAAGTGTGTATTAAAGATTAGAAGAGCTATTAAAAAACTTGGAGGTCCATTAGTAAAATGAAGATATTTTTAAGAATACTTAAATATGCTAAACCTTATAAACATAGAATTCTTATAGCCATCATATGCATGTTGCTTGTTTCTATTTGCAATGCTTCTTCTATGTATTTGCTTAAGCCTTTATTTGACAAGGGATTTTTAAATGCTGACGGTAAAGCTGCATTTGAAGTAATAAAGCGTATTGCTCTTTGTCTTGTGGGTATATATTTTGTTAAAGGATTAGCATTTTATATTCAGGATTATTTACTTAACAATGTTGGTCAGAAGATAACCATGGATATAAGAAATCAAAGTTACAATCATATTCAGTATCTCTCGCTTAGCTATTTTACTTCACATAAAACAGGGCAGATTCTTTCCAGAATTACGACGGATGTAGTTAATATGCAAAATGCAGTTGGTAGTATTTGTAGTATATTAAGTAATGGATTTACATTTTTAGGATTAGCGTGTGTTGTTTTAAAAATGAATTGGGAATTAGCCCTGCTTTCATTTGGGGTGTGTGCGATTATTGTTTTGCCAATTTACAGATTTGGTAAAAAATTAAGAAATATAAGTATATCTGCCCAAAATAAAATTGGTGATATAACTTCTGTCGCTCATGAGGGTATTACTAATACTAGGATAGTAAAAGCGTTTAATATGGAAAATTATGAACTTGAGAAGTTTAAAGGAGTTAACCGGAGTTTTTTCGATACATATATGAAAGCCGTTAGGGTTACGGCCATGTCACATCCAATTATAGAGTTTATAGCCATAATAGCGATTTCTATTTTGATAATTGTAAGTGGTTATCAAATCAGCAGTGGACATTTAACCATTGGTTCGTTTGCAAGTTTCACTGGAGCGTTATTTTTACTATTTAACCCTATAAAAAATTTAAATGGAGTGAATATGGCTATACAGCAGGCGATATCATCAGCTGAAAGGGTTTTTGAAATTCTTGATACATCTTTCGAGGTTAAAGACGAGCCAAATGCAAAAAATATGTTGCCTTTTAAAGAGAAAATATCATTTGTTAATGTTAATTTTGGCTATAGAAAAGATAAATTAGTTTTAAAAGATATAAATCTTGAAATTAAAAAAGGAGAGATTGTGGCTATTGTTGGTCCTTCTGGATCCGGGAAATCCACTCTTGTTGATTTAATCCCGAGATTTTACGATTTGACATCGGGTAGATTAGAGGTAGATGGGATTGACATAAGAAATATTAAAATAAGTTCGTTAAGAGAACAGTTCGGTTTAGTTGCCCAGGAGACAATTTTGTTTAATGATACAATTAGAAACAATATTGCTTATGGCCGGACAGATGCTAATTTTGATGAAATTATCATAGCGGCCAAAACAGCTAATGCTCATGATTTTATATTAAAAACACAGAATGGGTATGATACATTTATAGGTGAAAAAGGAGTTAAATTATCAGGTGGTGAAAGACAAAGAATGGCTATGGCCAGGGCCGTTCTTAAAAATCCTCCTGTTTTGATATTGGATGAAGCCACTTCTGCTTTAGATACTGAATCTGAAAGATTAGTTCAAGAGGCATTGAATAATTTAATGAAAAACAGAACAACAATAGTTATAGCTCACCGACTGTCAACAGTGATTAATTCTCACAAAATAGTGGTTATGGATAATGGAATGATAGTCGCGATGGGTGAACATGATGAGTTAATATCTGGAAATTCTCTTTATAAAAAATTATACGAAATGCGGTTTGTCCCACGCACCGCAAAAAATTATGGGGTCAAACCTTGAATGTGGAATGCGGAATGTGAAATGATGCCTGTGGAATGCACATTGATTAGTGTAGTATAATATGGTAATATAAACAATATTATGGCAAGACAATGGAGAATTCAATATAAAGGTGCAATTTATCATGTTATGTCCAGAGGTATTGAGAAGGGAGTGATTTTTCTTTCTGATGAAGATTGCCTTCGATTTTTAGAGTGTATAAAGCGGACAGTAGAGAAGTTTAAATTAGAAATTTTTGCCTTTGTATTGATGGGAAATCATTACCATTTGCTTTTACGAACACCTGAGGCAAATCTTTCTAAATCTATGCAATGGTTGCAGACATCTTATAGTGTTTACTATAATTTAAAGCACAAAAGAAGTGGACATCTTTTTCAAGGGCGATATAAAAGTATTCTTGTTGGTGAGGAATCTTACTGGCAGAACTTAAGTTTTTATATTCACCTAAATCCAATTTGTGCAGGGATGGTTAATGAATTAAATGATTACCGATGGAGTAGTTATCATGATTATGTAGGACCCGAAAAGGTACACAGATGGGTATTATCTGAAGAGATATTAAAAGAACTTAGTGAAAGTAAACAAGATGCACAGATTAAATATAGGAAATTAATAATAGAGGTATGTGGGCGGGAAAGGAAGGTTTTAGAAGATATAAAGTATGGATTAGTTTTAGGAAGTGAAAAGTTTATCAGTCGGATACAAAAGGAATTTATTAATCGAAAGTCTATGAGTGATGAATTACCACAACAAAGGATGTTAGGAGATAATAAAATTATAGAAAGGGTATTAGATGAGGTAGGAAAAGAATTTGGGGTGGAGAAGGATAGATTAATAAATCGTAAAATAGATAAGCCAGAAGTAGCCAGAGATGTAGGTATGTATATTTTGGGTAGGCATACGGGATTAGACAATAGGGAAATAGGAGAGTTATTTGGAGTAAGTAGAAGTGCTGTAAGTAAAGTTATTGTTCGGATAATTAAACAGATGAGAAATCAAAAAGAATTGGAGGATAGAATAAATGTTATCTTGCATTCCACATTCAAGGTTTGACCCTAGGGTTGCTAAGGTTGCTAAAGTTGGAATTATTGGTTTTGGGAAGATGGGTAAAAAACATTTTGATTGTTACAGGAAGATAAAAGGGATAAATGTTATAGGTGCATATGATGTTGATTTGAAAAAAATAAAAGACTATGGTCTCAGAGGATTTGAGGATTACAAAGAATTAATAAAACAAAGCGATATTGTAAATATATGTACGCCAACAGATACTCATAAATTATATATAATTGAAAGTATAATGCAAGGCAGGGCTGTGTTTGTAGAAAAGCCGTTATGCAGGACGATGGATGAAGCGGATGAAATTGCTAAGTTAATAAGAAAGAATAAATCTAAAATTATGGTTGGCCATATAGTTAGATATTTTAACCAGTATATTTCAATTAAAAATTTAATAGACCAAAAAAGTATAGGAAATCCCGTAGTGGCCAGAGCTACAAGAAGTGTAAGGTTTAAGAGAGGGAATAGCTGGTTTAATTCTTTCGATAAAAGTGGTGGAGTTATTTTAGATTTAATGATTCATGATATAGATTTTTTAAGATGGTGTTTTGGTGATGTAAAAAGGGTATATGCAAAAAGTTTAAACAATGCAGAGACTAATTTAAATATGGATTATGCTCTTGCAATTTTAAGGTTTAAAAACGGTGTTATAGCTCATTTAGAAGCAAGCTGGTCAAATCCTACTGGGTTTAGAAGTTATATCGAAATCTGCGGTAATAAAGGTTTACTATCATATGATAGTAAAACACCTTCGGCCTTAACTTTGGAATTAGATTCGGGTGAAGTATTTAAGGAAAATCTAGTTGATGAAAATGCAAACTTACTGGAGATAGAGGATTTTATTAATTATGTCAGGTTTAATTCTAAACCAAAAGTTACATTTGAAGATGCATATAAGTCATTAGAAGTTGCACTGGCTGTGTTAGAATCAGCACAGAAAGGTAAGGTGATATGGATAAAATAAAAATAGGAATACTAAGTTTTGCCCATATGCATGCTTATTCTTACGCGCACTGCGTTAAGTTGAATCCAAATGCAATTCTTGTGGGAGTAGCAGATGATGATCGTAAACGTGGTCAGGATGCCGCTAAAAGATTTAAAACAAAATATTTTAGCAGTTTCAAAAAGTTACTTGAACAAGATGATCTAGAAGCAGTAATAATTTGTTCTGAGAATGTAAAACATAAAGAATTAACTGAAATGTGTGCTCATGCCAAAAAACATATTTTATGTGAAAAACCGATTGCGACTAATATTAAAGATGCTATAAGAATGATTGAGGTATGTAAAAATAATAATGTTAAACTTCAAATTGCTTTTCCTTGTAGATTTATACCTTCAGTAGTAAGAGCCAAAAGATTAGTTAATAGTGGTGAGATTGGTAAAATTCTTGCTATAAGAAGTACAAATCACGGAAAAATGCCCGGTGGTTGGTTTATAAATAAAAAATTAGCAGGTGGTGGGGCCGTAATGGACCATACCGTCCATGTTGTTGATTTAATGAGATGGTTTTTAAAAAGAGAAGTGAAGAAAGTTTATGCAGAAGTTGATAAATTGATTTATAAAATGAAAATAGACGATTGTGGAACTCTAATGATGGAGTTTGAAAATGGTGTTTTTGCTTCACTAGACCCAAGTTGGTCAAGACCAAAGACATTTCCTACCTGGGGAGATTTAACCATGAAAATCATTGGCGAGAAAGGCATTGTTTCTGTGGATGCTTTTTCACAGAATATTTCTGTATATGATGATAAAAATAATAAATATTACATGGAAAATTGGGGGTCTAACTATGATGTTTCGTTGATAAAAAATTTTATTGATATGATACTTTACAATAAAGAACCATTTATCTCGGGGTATGATGGCTTAAAAGCATTAGAAGTTGCTCTGGCTGCTTATATATCTTCGGCTAAGAAGAAGGTTGTAGAACTTCCATTATGAAAATAAATAGGGTGTCTGTCCCCTTTTATGGGAGGTGTAAATGAAATGGGAGATTGAGGTGTGGTATAAAACTGGTGTTACTGATGCTGTTGGAGATAGTGTTAAAAAAGGTATAAGTGACTTAGGAATAACTGGTGTGAAAGAGGTAAAAACAGGTCAGGTTTATATTATAAAAGGAAAAATTTCAAAAAAAGAAATAGAAAAAATTTGTAGTGGTCTGCTTGCAAATAGTATAGTTCAATACTATAAAATAAAACAAGTAAAATGAAAAATGTAAAGATAATAAATATTTTAAAGGCAGATGATAAAAAACTCCTTGATATTAGTAAGAAAGGATTGCTTTCATTAAATCTTGATGAAATGAAAACAGTTCAAAGATATTTTAAGAAGAAAAAAAGAAATCCAACCGATGTTGAGTTAGAAACAATCGCCCAGACCTGGTCAGAGCACTGCAAACATAAAAGTTTTAGGGGTATAATTAATTACAATGGTAAAATCATAGATAATCTTTTAAAACAAACTGTAATTAAAGTAACAAAGGAATTAAATAAAAAATGGTGTGTGTCTGTCTTTGAAGATAATGCTGGAATAATTAAATTTGATGATAATTTTAATATAGCCTTTAAAGTAGAAACTCATAACCATCCGTCGGCTATTGAGCCATATGGAGGTGCCGGGACAGGTATAGGTGGTGTCATAAGAGATATTCTGGGTGTTGGACTTGGAGGGAAGCCGATTTTAAATACAGATATTTTTTGTTTTGGCCCGCTTGATTTTTCACATAATAAATTAATAGAAGGGATACTACATCCAAAAAGAGTTTTTAAGGGTGTTGTTTCGGGTGTCCGAGATTATGGTAACAGGATGGGAATTCCTACGGCAAATGGTACCGTGATATTTGAAGAAGGTTATGTTTGCAATCCTCTTGTTTATTGCGGAACAGTAGGGATCATACCAAAAGATAAATGTTTCAAGAAAGTAAAAAATGGCGATATTATAGTTAGTCTTGGTGGAAAGACCGGAAGAGACGGTATTCATGGGGCTACTTTTTCTTCAATTGCTTTAGATAAAGATACTGAAGTAAGTGCTGTTCAGATAGGTAATCCAATTGTTGAAAAAAAGGTTTTGGATGTTCTGCTTCAAGCCAGAGATAAAAATTTATATACGGCCATTACAGATTGCGGAGCAGGCGGGTATTCTTCTGCAGTTGGGGAGATGGGAGAAAAAACGGGTGCAAAAGTTTATTTAGAAAGAATTCCATTAAAATATGAAGGACTTAGCCCATGGGAAATATGGGTTTCAGAAGCACAGGAAAGAATGGTTTTTGCTGTCCCCATAAAAAATTTGCATTCTATAATGAAAATTTTTGAGAGTGAAAATGTTCCGGCAACTATAATCGGAGAGTTTACAGATACTAAAAAATTAGAGTTGTTTTATGGTAAATCTAAGGTAGCGGATTTGGATATGGATTTTGTTCATAATGGTGGGCCGAGATTTAAACTTAATGCAATTTGGAAAGAAAAAAACAATGAAGAACTTTCTATAGATTGTCCTTCTAATCTGGGTGATAGTTTAAATAAAATTTTATCTGATTTAACGGTTTGCAGTAAAGAATGGATAATAAGGCAGTATGACCACGAGGTTCAAGGTGGCTCAATAATTAAACCATTACAGGGTGTGACGAATGATGGGCCGGGGGATGCGTGTATTGTCAGACCAATTTTAAATTCAAATAAAGGTGTCATAGTTGCCAACGGAATAAATCCAAGGTATGGAATGATAGACCCTTACTGGATGGCTGCTTCAAATATAGATGAGGCCATAAGAAATATTGTCGCTGTTGGTGGTGATATTGATAAAATTGCTCTTTTAGATAATTTCTGTTGGGGAAATCCTCATAAGCCAGAACAAATGGCTGGTTTGGTCAGAGCAGCACTTGCGTGTTATGATCTAGCCAAGAATTATGGAACTCCTTTTATTTCAGGTAAGGACAGTTTAAATAATGAATATATGGATTATAATACCGGCAAAAAAATATCAATTCCAGGAACTTTATTAATTTCGAGTATATGTGTTATGGAAGATATAAGAACAGCAGGAACAATGGATTTTAAAGAAGATGAAAACTTAATATATATAATTGGTAAAACATTTAATGAATTAGGCGGGTCAATATATTGCAAATTGTTTGGCCAGATTGGAAACTTTGTTCCAAAAGTAAATGCAAAATTGGGCAAAAAAATATTTAAGAAAGTTCATGATGTGATTAAAAATAAGATCATAAGGTCCTGTCATGATTGTTCCGAAGGCGGGATTGGTGTTGCTTTAGCGGAAATGTGTTTTTCCGGAGGATTAGGTGCGGAAATATATCTTAATAAGGTTTCTAAAGAAGACAATTTAAACAGGGATGATTTTTTGCTGTTTTCAGAATCAAACACAAGATTTATTGTTGAAGTAGAAAAAAGAAATAAATTAAAATTTGAAAAAATGTTTAAAGATATCCCTGTGGCAAATATTGGAAAAATTAAAAATACCAAAAGATTAGTTATTTATGGATTAAATAGTAATGTGATTCTAAATGAAGACATAAATAAATTAAAAGAATCGTGGCAGTCACCATTGAAAAATCCATAGAGGTAGAAATGAAAAATCCAAAAGTAATAGTCTTAAGAACAGCAGGAACAAATTGCGATGCTGAAACAGTTCATGCTTTTAAATTATGCGGAGCGGATGTTGATTTAATTCATATAAACCAGTTATTAAATAAAGAGATTGATATAATGAATTATCAGATACTTGCTATTCCTGGTGGTTTTTCATATGGAGATGATGTTGCGGCTGGAAAGATTTTAGCGAATGAAATAAAATATAAAATCATTGAGGCTATCAGTAAATTTGTTTCAAGTAGAAGACTAATTATAGGTATTTGCAATGGTTTTCAGGTTCTGGTTAAGACAGGGCTGCTTCCTGGTTTTGATGGTCTAGATAAGATGGAATACACTACCTTAACTTCTAATGATTCGGGCCGATTTCAGGATGAATGGGTTTATCTTAAAAAGTTTTCTTCAAGGTGTATATTTACAAAGGGCGTAAAGGAAACTATTTATCTGCCAATTGCCCATGCAGAAGGGAAGTTTATCACATTAAGTAAAAGTGTTCTTAACAGATTAAAAAAAGAAGATTTGATAGTTTTTAAATATGTTAATAATCCTAATGGTTCAGAAGAAAGTATTGCCGGTATTTGTAATCCGGGTGGAAATATCCTGGGAATGATGCCGCACCCAGAAAGATTTTTAACAAGATATAATCATCCAAGATGGACAAGAGGAAGATTACCAGAAGAAGGTGATGGTCTTTCTATATTTAGAAATGCGGTTGAATTTGCGAAAAAAATATAGAGATAGGAGAATATATGTCGGAATTAGTTCGTTTTGGTGTATCACTTGAGAAAAAGATTTTAACAAAGTTTGACGAATATATTAAAGAAAAAAATTATTCTAATAGGTCTAAAGCAATTAGTGATTTAATCAGAGAAAGTTTGATAAAAAAAGAATGGGCAGGAAGTGAAAAAGTATCAGGAGTAATTACTCTGGTTTATAATCATCATAAGAGAGAACTTGTAAACAAACTAATTGATATTCAACATGATTTTTCAAATCTTATTATTTCTTCTCAACATATTCATTTGGATAATGATAATTGTTTGGAGATTGTTGTCGCAAAAGGTAAGCCAAAGGAAATGGAAGAGCTATCTTATAAGTTAAAATCAGCAAAAGGCGTGAAATATGGTTCATTAACTATGGCCACCACAGGAAAAGAAATATAGAAAAATATAGGATTCGGAAATGAATTTACCCTAAAAAGGAGGAGAGATGGCAAAAGAATATGAGATGAAGGTAAAAAAGATTAAAAAGGTAAGTACCCCATTCAGGAGGATTGTTTCTACGAGTTTTCCTGTACCAAAATCCATTCCAATATTGAAAAAGTTAAGAAAATATGAGCCAAGGTCAATGTCAGGTCAGCCACTTGCCTTGTGGGATAAAGCAGAAGGTGTTAATGTCTATGATAAATTCGGGAATAAATGGCTTGATTTTAGTTGCGGGGTTTTAGTAGCAAGTTCGGGTCATGGTAATCCTGAAATTAAAAAAGCGATTATAAAACAGGTTAATCATGGGCTACTACATAACTATTGTTTCCCTTCAGAATTAAGAGCAAAATTAACTGAAAAACTTTCAAATTTAGCACCATATCCTTTAAAAAAAGTATTTTTATTAACTACTGGTTCTGAAGCAGTTGAAGTAGCATTAAAATTAGCCAGAACCTGGGGACAGAAAATTGCTGATAAGAGAAAAATAGGGATTATTTCATTTAAAGATGCTTTTCATGGAAGAACATTAGGAGCACAGTTTCTGGGAGGTATTCCAGCCTTAAAAAAATGGATAGTTAACTATGACAAAGATATTAATCAGGCACCATTCCCAAATTGTTTTAGATGTCCTTGGGGAAAATCAAGTTATCAGAAATGTGACGATGAGTGTTTTGATAATTTTACAAAGTATATTAAAAACGAATTAAAAACCGAATCTAAAGTTCAAATAGCCGGGATAATATTAGAAACATATCAAGGTGGAAGTGCAGCATTTGCACCAAAAGGTTTTATGAAAAGATTGCGACAGTACTGCCATGAGAATAAGATTCTTTTGATTATGGATGAGATACAAGCAGGATTTGGCCGGACAGGTAAAATGTTTGGTTTTGAGCATTATGAGATAGTTCCAGACCTGGCTACTTTCGGTAAAGGTATAACGAGTTCTTTGCCATTATCTGCGGTCATAGGACGAGCAGATGTTATGGATATATGCGACCCCAATACAATGACAAGTACACATACAGGTAATCCAGTATGTATTGCCGCCGCGATAGCAAATTTAGATTATATTGTAAAATATAAACTCGCAGAAAATGCGGCTAAGATTGGTAAAGTTTTAAAAGAAGAGTTGTTGAAAATAAAAAACAAACATTCAGATATAGTCGGGGGAGTTGATGGGGAAGGTCTTGTTTGCGGTGTTCATCTAGTTAAAAAAGGTACTAAAGAACCGGATGGTGATTTAGCTCATCTTATTGTTGGTAAATGTGTGGAAAAAGGTTTAATGCTTTTTGCACCAGTTGGATTTGGAGGTGGTACTGTTAAAATTTCACCGCCTTTGGTCATAACAAAGGAAGCAGTAAAAGATGGTGTTAGTTGTTTAGATGAAGTAATAGTTGAAGCTAAAAAAGAGATGAGAGGAGATTAAATTATTGAAATTATTTGTAATATAGTATATAATTCGTACAAGAGGTAAAGGATGAAACAAAAAGATTATGAAATAGCTAAAGAACTAAAAGAAAGATTATTCAAAGATGTTCAATTGATTGACTTTCGGATATTTGGTTCAAGGGCACGTGGCGATAGCGATGAATATTCAGATATGGATATTTTCCTTGAGGTCGAATTACTTAATAGAGAGTTAAAGGAAAAAATTTTTGATACAGTATGGGAAGTTGGGTTTGAACATTTTATTTTTATCTCTCCACTGATTTTTACGAGGGCTGAAATTGAGAAATCTCCATTAAAAGTATCTCCAATAGTGAAAAATATTATAACAGAAGGGGTGAAAGTATGACAGACAGTGAGATTCTTTTCACCTATAGGTTGAACCAGGCAGAAGAGACTCTTTCTGATGCTAAAAAGATGTTACAGAACAATCTGAGTCCAAGGTCCATAATAAATAGGGCCTACTATTCTATGTTTTATATGGTTTTAGCCCTTTTCTTAAAAACTGATATAAGCATAAAGACATCTAAACATATGGGTGTTATTTCTATATTTGACAAAGAGTTTGTGCATACAGGAAAAATTGATAAGCATTATTCAAAAATATTACATAGAATGTTTAAGGTAAGACAAGAAGAAGACTATAAGGAATTAATGGAATTGTCCTTTGAAGATGCTACTGAGTTTGTTAAACTTGCAGAGGAATTTATTATTGGCATTAAAAAGAACTTATGAAGATACCACTAACTTTGTGGATGGTATCTTCTCTGCAAGGAATATTATTAAAATATCACTCTGTGTTCTCTGTGGTTAAGAGGTTTATAGACCAGACCCCATGATAAAAAAGTTTATAGAGCATCTAAGTAAGAATACAGAGCACGCTAAGAGTTTAATTCATATTCATTATATACCTTCAAAGAAGGGGGAATACTCTCCGTTTCCATCTTGTTTATCAGAACCTTTAATAAATTATTTAAAAAAGAATAATATAAATCAACTTTACTCTCATCAGTTGAAAGCCCTTGACCTTATAATAAATGAAAAGAAAAATGTATTAACTGTGACACCTACGGCCAGTGGAAAAACCTTAATTTATAACCTGCCGGTCATAGATAGTTGTTTAAGGGACAATAAAACAAAAGCATTATACATATATCCTTTAAAAGCATTAACACATGATCAGTTTAAAACCCTTATGGAGTTTAAAAAAGAGTTGTTTGATAAAGATTGTTTTCTTGCTTCTATATATGATGGCGATACATCAAGTTATGAGCGTCAAAAGATAAGAAAGAACTGTCCAGATATAATCATGACTAATCCGGATATGCTTCATCTGGGAATATTACCATATCACAGTAACTGGAAAGAATTTTTTAAGAATTTAAAGTTTGTGGTGATTGATGAAGTTCATTCCTATAGAGGAGTATTCGGTTCGCATGTAGGTCATATAATAAGAAGGCTACGAAGGATTTGTAAATATTATGGAAGTGATCCGTTATTTATTGCTTCTTCGGCTACTATCTTAAATCCAAAAGAATTTGTATTTAATTTAACAGGTTTAGATTTTAGTGTAATAAATGAAAGTGGTGCACCAACTTCTTCAAAATATTTTTTGTTATGGAATTCCTGTGACAGTCCTTATCTGGATGCTGCACATCTTTTAAAAGAATGTATAGATAATAATATGAAAACGATTGTTTTTACAAAGGCGAGGAAGGTAACTGAACTAATATATCAACGGATTTCAGCCTTAGGTGGAAAGTATCATAAAAAGATTAATGCTTATAGGGCTGGTTATTTACCGGAAGAAAGGCGGGAGATAGAAAAAAAACTATTTAATAATGAATTACTTGGAGTAATATCCACCTCTGCTCTTGAAGTTGGAATAGATATAGGAGGACTTGATGTATGTCTATTAGTAGGGTATCCCGGTAGTATGATGAGTACCTGGCAGAGAGGCGGGAGGGTTGGAAGAACCAATGAGGCCGTAGTGATTCTTCTGGCATTACAGGATGCACTTGACCAATATTTCATTACCCATCCTGCAAAATTTTTCGGAAAGGATTTTGAAACAGCGGTAATTGATGTCCATAATAATATAATTGCAAATGCTCAGTTATCTTGTAGTGCTTTTGAACTTCCTCTTGATGAAAATGATAAGGATATTTATGGGGAAAGTTTAATTTCATCTCTTGAATTTTTGGTAAAAGATGGAAAATTACAAAAAAGTATAGAAAATAAATATTTTAGTTTTATTCGTCATCCCGAAAGAAATGTGAGTATCAGGTCAATAGGAGATTCATTTTTAATAATTGATGAGAAGAGCACAATAGGTGAAATAGATTATCCAAGGGTTTTAAATGAATGCCATCCTAAGGCTATATATCTTCATTCTGGAATTCAGTATGAGGTTAAAGAACTTGATCTAATAAATAAAAAAGTGAGAGTAAGAGAGGTTGATGTGGATTATTATACTGAGCCCAGAACCGCTGAAAAAGTAGAAGTTTTAGATGTGTCTAGACAAAAAAAACAAGGAGAGGTTTTACTTAAGTTAGGTAAGGTTAAAATCACTGAAAAAGTAATTGGTTATGTAAGAAAAAATATTTATACACAAGTCTTTTTTGATGAAGGTATATTGGAATTAACATTACCGCCGAATGTTTTTGAAACTGTTTCTATTTGGTTTGAGATACCTAAGAGTATAAAGGAAATTATAGAATCTGGTGCCGGTGATTTTCAGGGTGGAATTCATGCTATTGAACATTCAATGATTTCTATTTTTCCGCTTTTTGCTCTTTGTGATAGGATGGATTTAGGTGGAGTATCTTATGATTTTTATGATCAATCAGGGGTTCCAACAATATTTATATATGATGCCCATCGCGGTGGAGTTGGACTTTCAGAAAAAGCATATCAAACTATTGATGAATTGATTAAAGCAACATTAAATTTAATTAAAGATTGTCCTTGTGAATTTGGGTGTCCATCTTGTGTTCAATCTCCCAAATGCGGGAATGGAAATAAACCATTAGATAAAAATGTGGCCATAGATTTATTGCAAAGATTTCTAATTAAGAAGGGATTTAAAGAAAAAGAAAAAATTTTTTTAAAAAAACAGCCCGAGAATGATATAGGAGGAGATATGGTTGATAAATTAAATAGTATGAATATTTTGGTTTTTGATTTAGAGACTCAAAGAAGCGCAGATGAAGTTGGTGGCTGGAATAATAAACATTTAATGAAAATGGCCGTAGGAGTGATTTACTCTACTAAAGACAAGCAATTTAAATCGTATACTGAGGATAAAATAAAGGATATGTTTGACGAATTCTTAAAAGCGGATTTAATAGTTGGGTTTAACATAAAAAACTTTGATTGGAATGTCCTTTCTTATTATACCAATATAGATTTTACAAAACTTCCAACATTAGATATATTAGAATTAGTTCATAAACGATTAGGTTTTAGATTAAGTTTGGACCATCTTGCCTTAGCCAATCTAAAAAAAAGTAAAATAGCAGATGGTTTGCAATCACTCCAATGGTTTAAAGAAGGGAAAATAAACGAGATAATAGAGTACTGCCAGCAAGATGTAGTACTTACAAAGGAATTGTTTGAATTTATGGTAAAGAATAAATATTTACTTTATGCAAGTAAAGATGGTAGAATACTACAGATACCTATAGATGTAAATGAATTTTTAGAAGGTCTGATATGAATACGGAAATTATAACTGTTGGCACAGAACTATTGCTAGGTCAAATTATAGATACAAATTTTGCTTACATTGCTCAAAAATTATCCGAGATAGGTGTTAACCTTTATTTTAAGAGTTCAGTAGGTGATAATGAAAAAAGGTTACAGGATGTTTTAAGAATTGCATTATCCCGCTCTGATGTTGTGATAATTACTGGTGGGCTTGGTCCTACTGTTGATGATATAACTAAATCAGCGGTAACCAAAGTTTTAAATAAAAAGTTAATTTTAAATGAGAAAATATTAGAAAAAATTAAAAGTTTTTTTGAGAAACGAAAAGTAAAAATGCCTCAGAATAATGTTTCTCAAGCGTTAATTCCAACAGGTTCTATAATTATTGATAATGATCATGGAACTGCTCCGGGTCTTATAATTAAGACAGATGACAATAAATATGTTATTTTACTTCCAGGTGTTCCTCGCGAGCTTAAAGCCATGATGGAAAATTCTGTTTTACCTTTTTTAAAAGAAACTTTTAAATCAGAGGGTGTTATAAAGTCTAGGGTCTTAAAGGTTTTTGGATTAGGTGAATCTGTTATAGATGAGAAGATAGGTGATTTATTTAGGTCTTTATCTAATCCAACCATTGCCTTGCTGGCCAGTCATACTGAAGTTAAAATTCGTTTAACGGCTAAAGCAAAAGATATTGTCACGGCTGAAGAGATGATCACAAGGGTTGAGAATAAAATAAGGGAGAGGCTTGAAGATAATATTTTTGGTATTGATGATGAGACGATGGAGAAGGTGGTAGCCATATTACTTTTTATGAAAAATTTAACAATAGGAGTGGCCGAATCTTGTACAGGTGGATTAATTTCAAATAAACTTACAGACATTCCGGGTTCTTCATCTTATTTTAAACGAGGGATTGTAGCCTATTCAAACGAGGCTAAAGTGGAATTACTAAAAGTTCCAGAAGAAGCAATAAGAACTTTTGGAGCAGTTAGTAAAGAGGTTGCTGAAGAAATGGCTATTAGCATAAGAAAATCAAGTAAAACAAATTTAGGGTTATCTGTTACAGGTCTAGCCGGACCATCTGGAGGAACTTCCGAAAAGCCAGTTGGATTAGTTTATATTGCGATTTCTTCTGAAGAGGAAACATTATGTAAAGAATTCAGGTTTACCCCATTTAAAAAAAAGATACCAGATAAAGAGAATTCTTTAACGGGGTTTAGTGGAGATAGGATAAAAATAAAAGAGCAAACCGCACAATCTGCCTTAGATCTTTTAAGAAGATATTTATTAGCGAAATAAAAGGAGACCATATGGAAGAAAAATTAAGTAGTAAAGAAGATTTAAAATTAGTTGAGAAATTGTCAGAAGCAAAAGATAGTATTTTGCAACAAATTAAAAAAGTTATAGTTGGGCAGAAAAAGGTGATAGAAGAAGTGTTGATTTGTCTTTTTTCAAAAGGACATTGTTTGCTGGTGGGTGTTCCTGGATTAGCCAAAACGCTTTTAATAGAAAGCATAGCTAAAATCTTAGATTTAGAGTTTAAAAGAATACAATTTACACCGGATTTAATGCCTTCTGATATCACGGGAACAGAGGTTATAGAAGAAGAGGCGATTACAGGAAAAAGGAGTTTTAGGTTTATAAAAGGTCCAGTATTTGCAAATATTGTCCTGGCGGATGAGATTAATAGAACTCCACCTAAGACTCAATCAGCATTACTTCAATCTATGCAAGAATATAAAGTAACAGTAGGAGGACAGACATATCTAATTCCGGTTCCATTTTTTGTTTTAGCCACACAGAATCCTATAGAGTATGAAGGAACATATCCACTTCCAGAAGCACAATTAGACAGATTTTTCTTTAACATTTCAATAGATTATCCTTCAAAAAAAGAAGAAATCGAGATAGTAAAAACTACAACCGGAAGTTATGAAACAATTCTTCATAAAGTATTAAGTTCAAAAGATATATTAAAATTGCAAGAAATAGTTAGAAAAGTTCCTGCTTCTGATTATGTTATAAATTATGCAGTTGATCTTGTTACCGCCACGAGGCCAAAAGAAAGTAGTTCTCCAGAATTTATTAAAGAGATGGTAAATTGGGGAGCAGGTCCAAGAGCTTCGCAAAGTTTAATTATTGGTGCTAAAGCCAGAGCAATATTAAATGGAAGATTATCAGCATCTATAGAAGATATATTTGCTATAGCCCATATAGTTTTAAAACACAGAATTGTTCTTTCGTTCAAAGCAGAAGCGGACGGAGTAACACCGGAGACTATAGTCGATAATTTACTTAAAGTAGTAAAACCAAAGTGAAAATCATATGAGCAAATTTTTAAATCCTACCGATTTAGTTAAATTATCAGATATGAAATTAAGAGCAAAAGTTGTCGTCGATGGCTTTATGGCCGGACTACATGATAGTGCTTTAAAAGGACTTAGTTTAGATTTTGCTGAACATAGAGAGTATGTTCCCGGAGATGAATTAAAATATTTGGATTGGAAGATTTTAGGCCGGACCGATAGATATTACATAAAACAGTATAAAGAAGAATCTACATTAATTAGTTATATACTTCTTGATAAATCTTCATCAATGGGATATGCTTCAGGTAAAATTACAAAACTCCAGTATGCTTCTTATTTAGCTGCTTCTTTAACTTACCTTATGTTAAGACAGCAGGATAAAGTTGGATTAATGTTATTTAATGAAAAAATTGCAGAGTATATTCCTCCAAAGTCAGCATTATCCCATATGAAATTTATCATGAATTCACTTGATAATATTTCATCAGGTGGAAAGACTTCCATTTGGGAGGCACTTGAAAATATAAGCGGGTTTATGAAAAAAAGAGGTTTAATTATTTTAATCTCGGATTTGTATGATAATGAAGATAAGGTATTAAAATATTTAAAATATCTTAATTCAAAGAAAAACGAGGTTATAGTTTTTCATATTCTTGATAATGCAGAACTGGTTTTAAATTTTAAAGAGCCGTTTATATTTGAAGGAATGGAAGATAAATTAAGAGTTCTTGCTTTGCCCGATATGATAAGACATGAATACAAAAAACTAATTAACGAATTTATAAATAAACATAAATCAATCTGCGAGAAAAATAATATAGACTATGTTTTATTTGATACTCTAACACCGCTTGAACATGGTTTAATTCGTTATCTGGAGAAGAGGGAAAGATTGCTAAAGTGAATCTATCATTTTTTAATACATATTTTCTTTTAGCTCTGCCTTTACTTATTATTCCTATTATTATTCATTTATTATCTATAAAGAAAGCCAGAATTCTTGCGTTTAGCGAGATTAAGTTTATAAAACTTGCAGTTACAAGGACGATAAAGAAGATAAGGTTATGGCAGTATCTTTTACTTCTTTTAAGAATTTTAATAATAACTTTTCTTATTTTTGCTTTTGCCAGGCCTATATTACAACAATCAGGATTTCTTTCAAAAAATCAAGATGAACCCTTAGCCATTTGTTTAATCTTGGATAATTCCTATTCCCTGGGAGTATCTTCAGAATTTGAAACAGGAAAAGGTGTTTGTGAGAATATATTAAAGGTGTTAAGAAGTTATGATAAGGTTTGTTTTTCGCTTTTATCTGACAAAATAGTTCCCGTTACAAGTAATTTAACTTCCAATACAAAACTTTTAACAGAGAAAATTAAAAGGGCTAAAATATCCCAGAGAACCACTTCAATATTATCCGGACTAAATTATGGTTATTCTATATTAAAAGAAAGTAATATTACCAATAAACAAATAATATTTGTAACAGATTTTGCAAAACACGGATTTAGTTCTCTTGATGAGAAAATTTTATCAAATTTTGATAAAAATATTAAGATAATTTTTGTTGATCTAGGCCAAGAGATATCAAATATAGCCATAAATGAAGTTGTGCAGTCTTTTTTTATAAAAGACCAGGTAAAAATAAATGTTGAAGTTGAAAATTTCTCACCTGTCCGATTTTTCAAAGTTCCAGTATTTTTATCTATAAATGAACAAAAATGTGGATATGGATTTTTTGGAATTGATGGCTATAGAAAAATATCAAAGAATTTGTTTTACAATTTCAAAAGGAAAGATAATTATTCAGGATATGTAAAATTAGATATTGAAGATGGATTAACATTAGATAATGTTTATTATGTTAAATTAGATGTAGAAGAGAAAAAGAAAGTTTTATGTGTTGATGGTGATGTGAAATTATCACAGTTTTTAAGTGAGACATTTTATTTAAGATTAGCCTTCAGTCCGGATTTAAAATTGGAATCTAAAATATCTTCTACGGTATGTGTGCCAGAGGAGTTAGAATGGAAAAATTTGGATGATTTTAGTATTATATTTTTATGTAATGTTTCTAAACTTTCACAAAGTGTTGCGAAAAGATTAATTGATTATGTTAGAAAAGGCGGAAATCTGATTTATTTTCTGGGAGATAAGATTAATATAGAAGATTACAAGAAATTCAACGAGGAAGTTTTCCCGGCTGATATTATTCAAGTAATTGAGAAAGAAGATATAATTGATGTAAATAGTATTAGTCAAAATCACAGTTTATTTAAATCATTAGATATTAAAGGATTTGAAAGAGTTATTTTTAATAAACATTACTATGTCCGGCCAAAAAGCGATACTAAAGTTTTAGCAAATTTTAAAAGTAATTTGCCAGGTATTATCGAGAAAGATTTTAAATATACTAAGTTTGGTAAAATATTAATATTCCCGTTTCCGGCTGACAGAGATTGGAGTAATTTCCCGTTAAGGGCTATTTATTTACCTTTTATGCAAAATATTGTAGATTATTTGACAAAAGAGCAAGAAAAAGAAATTCAAAAAAGTATATATGTTGGAGATATTTACAGAAAAACATTTCCCTTGAATAATTTACCCAAAAAAGTAGAAATAGTTTTACCTTCAAATAAAGTTGTTCCATTGTCCTTAATATCAAATAATCAAATAGAGTTTAAAGAGTTAGAAGAAGTGGGTATTTATAAGTTAAGATATGTTTTTTCTGGTGGTTTAATTAAGACAGAGTATTTTACTGTAAATTTAGATGTAAAAAGTAAGGAATCTGATTTGAGAAAACAAGAGATTGGTGAAATTAAAAAATCTATCCCTTCATCTGGGATATTTCTTATAAGGGATTACAAGAATATTGTTAATGAACTTATTCTCATACTGAGAGGCAGAGAAATTAACAAAATATTAATTGGATTAGTTATAATACTTTTAATGTTAGAAGGATACCTTTCCATAAGGAGAATTAAATGAGGTTTTTAATAATTATTATATTAATTATTAGTTGCAATTTGTCTTTTGCTTCAAAAGATAATTTCTTTTTCATACAGCTTAAATATAATGGGGGAAACTATGACCCTAATCCGGGAAGTTGGCCCGAGATTTATGATTTTATAATAACCACAACTAATATTCATTCTGCAAAAGAGAGAAAAGAAATAACATTAAATAACGATGAGATTTTTAACTATCCATTTTTAGTCATAACAGGAGATTCCGAGTTTAATAAGTTTTCTGATAGAGATATAGAAACATTAAAAAGATTTTTTGATGGAGGAGGTATTTGTTTTATTGATGATACATCAGGAATCAAGGATTTTGGATTTGATAAAGCGATAAAAAGAGAATTTTTAAGAGTTATACCGAACTCTAATTTTGAAAGAATTAAGGATAATCATGCAATTTTTTATGCGTTTTATTTAATACCTCAAGTTGTTGGGGCAAAGGTTAGTGTCCCTTATTTAGAAGGGATAGAATACAACAATCAAATGGCTGTTATTTACTCGCATAATGATTTATTAGGTATATGGGCAAAAGATAAGTTAGGTAATTTTCTAAAAGATTGTATTCCATATGGTGAGAAACAAAGATTTGAAGGTATGAAATTAACAGTTAATATACTTATGTATGCCTTAACAGGAACATATAAATTAGACGCCATACATTTACAGTATATACAAAGGAAGATAGAAGAAATGAGAATGTTAAAACAGGAAAAGAAATAATGAAATTTGAATTTAATTTATGGATAATAATTTTTTTAATATCAGGTTATTTTTCTTTAATTTACATTGCTAAATTTGCAGAAAGAAGTAAAAAGTTATTAATTATTCTAAGGGCTATAATATTTTTATTTCTTATCTTTATTTTCTTGCATCCGGTTTTAATTAAAGAAGAAAAAAAATATAAAAAGTCAAAAGTTGTAGTTCTGGTTGATGTCTCAAAAAGTATGGATATTAAATATCCGTTTCATAAGTTTAGTGTCGTAAAAGATATTTTAAAAAACAAAATTGAAGGATTTAAAAAAACTCATGAGGTCATATGCTATACATATGCCGGTACTCCGGTTAGAATGAATTATGAAAACATTTTAAGATTAGAAAAATTAGATGGAGAAACTACTGATATAGGAAATGCGTTGGTAGAGGTAAAAGAAGAATTAATGAAAGAAGGAGATTCCGTAGATACTAATTTAGTGCTTATATCAGACGGTAATCATAATGGTCTGGTTGATCCCTTAGAGGTTTCAAAATCAATAGATATTCCGGTGCATACTATTGGAATTGGTTCAACTCGAACAGGATTTGATTTAGAAATAAACGATATTTCAGTAAGTAATATTGCTTTTAGAAATATGGAAACTAATATTATAGTCAAGGTTAAAGGATATAACTCCATAGGAAAGATGGTAAATGTTCTTTTAAAGAAAGATAAAAATGTAATATCAGATAAATTTGTTAAGATTAAGGAAGAAGGGAAAGAAATAGAAGTAAGATTTAACTATATTCCGAAAGAAACAGGGTTGCAGAAATTTCAGGTCATAATCCCACCTGAAAAAGGAGAAATTAATAAAGAAAATAATTTAAAGGAATTTAATTTAAATGTTTTAAAAGAAAAAGTAAGGATACTTTACTTATCTGGTTGTCCTAATTTTGAATACAGGTTTTTAAGACAAGCATTAAAGACAAATCCAAATTACGAAGTTGTTTCTTTTATAATTCTTAGAAGTAATGAGGATGTTGTATTTTTCCCGGAAAACGAGTTAACCTTAATTCCTTTTCCGGCCACAGAGATTTTCACGAAAGAGATATTTAGTTTTGATGTAGTGGTTTTAGAAAATTTTAGTTATATTAAATACTTTGCCCCAGAACTTTTAAATAGTGTTAAAGACTTTGTTGAAAAATTTGGTGGTGCTTTTGTGATGATAGGTGGTGATGAAAGTTATGGCCGAGGTGGTTATAAAGGAACTCAAATAGAGGAAATTTTGCCTGTTGAAATCAGTGGGTTTGATGAGGTGTTTGAGTCTGGTTTTTTTAAAGTTAAACCATTAGAACATCCAATAAATACGCTTTCTGATACGAAGGAAGAAAATTTAGATATATGGCAGAGTTTACCAGAGTTAGAAGGTTGTAATAAATTCGTTAGAGCAAAAAAAGGAGCGGTTGTTTTAGCCGGCACAGAGGATTTAAAAGATGCAGATGGTGCTCCATTACCGGTTATAACCATATGGCCAAAAGGTCAAGGTCGGGTGCTATCTGTTGGAACTAACTCTACCTGGAGATGGTCAATGGGTTTAGCTGGTGCTGGTAAAGGAAATTTTTATTACAGTAAATACTGGCATCAAATGTTTAATTGGTTAATAAATACACCCGAATTAAAACAAGTTAAAGTAAGCACAGACAAGAAAGTTTATGGTAAAGGTGAAACAATAAGAGTGCTTACTACTGTTTTAAATGATTATTACCAATATGAAGATAATGCCGTTGTTGATATTAATTTAACCGATCCCTCAGGAAAAACTTTATCATTTAATAACATCCCGTATATTGGGGATGGGATTTACGAGTGTAGTCTCATAGGAGAAGATATAGGGAAATATACTCTTAGGGCTAATTCATACAAAGGGAATAAAAATCTGGGTAAAGATGTAATAATAACTGAAGTTTCTCCACAATCCAGCGAAGATAAAGATATATTCTTGAATGAGAAGTTGCTTTCTGGGATTGCAAATAATTCAGGAGGAGAATACTTTAATAGCCAAAATTTATCAGATTTTAATATTAAATTAAAACCAGTTGTAGAAATTGTAACCAGCACGAATAAATCTATTATTTGGGATTCTTTAATATTTTTTGTTTTAATAATTATATTTTTAACAGTCGACTGGTATGTAAGAAGAATTAGTGGCCTCCTATAAGGGGGGGTAGGTCTATTTCAACTGAAAATATATACTTGAAGTTATGTTATAACTGTGATAGAATACAATTAAAGTGGACAGCCACAATTTAATTTACTATTTGATATAAAGAAAAATAAGTAGGCGCTGTCCCTGGTTTATGGAGGGATTTTGGAATCTTTAGTTAGGGGTGTTATTAGAATAATGGTTATACTTTTAGCACTTACAATTCATGAATTTGCACATGGATTTGTTGCATTCCTGAAAGGCGATCATACGGCAAAAGATGCAGGACGGCTTACTTTGAATCCTATTTCTCACCTTGATGTTTTAGGTGCTTTGATGTTGATGTTTGGTCCATTTGGTTGGGCAAAACCGGTTCCAATCAATCCATATAATTTCAAAAATCCAAGGGCGGATATATTTTTTGTGGCCATAGCCGGTCCTGCTTCTAACTTATTTTTAGCATTTATATGTGGAATTATGGTAAGAATGATTAACCCATATATATTAAAAGAAAGTATTTTGATGATTTTTGCATATTTACTTATTATAAATTGTGGTCTGGGAATATTTAATCTTCTGCCTTTACCACCGTTGGATGGTTCTAGAGTACTGGCCAGTTTGCTTCCGGCTAAATATGCATTTAAATTTGAAGCAATAAATCCTATAGTGTCAATAGTTGGATTGCTATGTATAATTTTTACTCCGTTAAGTAGTATAATTTTATTTCCACCCATAGATTTTTTTCTTAGAATATTTTCAGGAAGGGGGTTAGAATTTTGGTGGATTTATCTACAACATTAAGCGGGATGAGGCCAACTGGTAAATTGCATATTGGAAATTTATTAGGTGCACTCAATAATTGGGTTAAACTTCAAGACAGTTACAAATGTTATTATATGGTTGCAGATTGGCATGCTTTAACATCTGAGTATGCCAATTCGAAAGAGATTCCCACTAATATTAAAGAAATGGTAGTTGACTGGTTATCAGCAGGAATTGATCCAGAAAAAAGTACTATATTTGTACAATCAAATGTAACCCAGCATTCCGAGTTACATTTGTTACTTTCTATGATAACCCCTATTTCCTGGTTAGAAAGATGTCCTACTTATAAGGAGCAAACGAAAGAAATAAAGGATAGGGACTTATCTAATTATGGGTTCCTTGGTTATCCGGTATTGCAAGCAGCAGATATACTAATATATAAGGCAGAAGTTGTGCCAATAGGACAGGATCAACTTCCTCATTTGGAGTTAACCAGAGAGATTTGTCGTAGATTTAATAATTTATATGGGCAAGTGTTTCCAGAGCCAGTTCATCTTTTTACAGAGATTCCTAAGGTTTTAGGAACTGATGGAAGGAAAATGAGTAAATCATACAATAATTGTATTTATATATCTGATTCAAAAGAAGAGATTAAAAAGAAAATCAAGTTATGTTATACTGACCCAGGAAAGATTCATTTAGGAGATGCAGGACATCCAAATGAGTGTCCGGTATTTTTGCTTCACCATATGTATAGTCAAAACGAGAAGGGAAATATCAAAACAGATTGTCCATCCGGGAAATTAGGATGTGCTGATTGTAAAAATATGTTAATAAAAAATATTACATCAGGGTTAGAAGAGATTCATCAAAAGAGAAATTTGATAATATCTAAGAAAGGATACATAAATGATGTGTTAGAACATGGTCTAAAAAAAGCAAAGGAAGTTGCAGAAAAAACAATGGAAGAAGTTAGAAAAGCAGTGTTTGGGATTAAGTAGGAAAACGAGGAGGAAGTGTTTGAAATGAATACAAAAGTCATTTATGAAAATGTAAAGCCGATGAAAATCAAGACACATATTGATAAAAAAACCGGTAGAAAATGGTTTTATGGTTTTGGTACTCACGCCCAGGTAGAAGCTTTAAATATTGAAAAAGATTTTAATACAGCATTAAAGACAATGAACTGGCTTATTAAGGGTTATAAAGAAATGAATAATATTAAAAATGATTCTTTTAAAAGGAGTGGTGCTTGGAAAAAGATACTTCCGAATTAAAAGATTTTAAAGATTTTATTAGGATATTAAATAAAAATAATGTTGAGTATCTTATTGTTGGGGCATATGCGACAATTAAGCATACTAATATATCCCGGTATAGTAAGGATATTGATTTTTGGATTAAAGAAAGCAAAGAAAACATAATTAAATGCACCAAAGCAATAAAAGAATTTATATCTATTGATTTGGATTATAATAAATTTCTCGATAAAAATAGTTATTATAGTATGGGTATTGAACCTAATAGGATTGATATATTTGTATCTCAGGGTAACTTGGACTTTGAGAAAGCATGGAAGTCCAAAGTAGACGGTAATTTTTTAGATATTAAAGCTCATTTTGTTTCTAAGGATGACCTTATAGAAATAAAAGAATATTATAATAGAGAAATAGATCAAAAAGATTTAAAACGTCTCAGAGGTACTGAAATAATAACAAATAAAAAGAAAAGAAAAAAGAGAAAATAAATAATATAACAAAAAAAAGTAAGTCCAATGAACTAGACATTAGAGGAGGATGTAAAAATGAAAGTACAAAAAGTATTGTGGTTCTTCAGGTTCTATTGTAGAGATGTAATAGGATAGGATGGATCTTTGAAATAGAAAGTATCTGTTAAATCCTGTATAATATAAATAAAAACATATTATACGGAGGAAAATGACAGATGCTTAACAAGGATTATGTAA
>JBDRBU010000080.1:0-4471 GCA_043822305.1 Candidatus Firestoneibacteriota bacterium | reverse complement strand
TTCTCGAAAGAACTTACAGCTGATTGCGGATGTTGGTGCTGTCCCATACATTCCATTTAAAAAAAATGTTTCTGGAAAAGCAGATGGTTCTTATTTATGGAAGAAGATGTATCATTATTTTATGTATAAGCACGAGGAGTTCTTAGAGCATTATCACAAGAGGAGTAACGCAGAGACGGTGTTCCACATGATTAAAACTAAATTTAGAGACAACCTTCGAAGCAAAACAAAGACTGCACAGATTAATGAATTACTTTGTAAGATTCTGTGTCATAACATCTGCGTTGTGATTCAAGAAATTAATGAATTAGGTATTCGTGGGAAGTTTATCGTCGAGAAACAAGTAAAATGAAAAAAAGAATTAGTCATTCGAAAATAATTACAAAGGAACAAAAACTTCTTAAAGGCAAGTTTCTTAGTAGATTAATGAAACGTGAAGAAACAAATGACATTGTTCAAAATCTTTACGATTTATTAAAAGACGTTGGAATTGATAAAAAATTTTGTAAACAAGATGTAACAACACAACACACTTTAACTAAAAGAGGAGATGTTTGGATTTCTCTTTTTGGAAATTCCAATAAAAAAGAATTTGAAAAAAATATAATAGCTTTAATAGAAGCCAAACATAAAAAATGTATTATTGGAGATAGAGACTGGAAGGATGCTATGAAACACGGAGAAGTAAAGTCTCTAAAACAGAAATTAAATTATTACATTGTAACTAATTGTAAGGATTCGTTTAGGTTCTACAATTCTCATAATAATAAGGAAATAAAACTTGATGGAGAACCAATCACCAGATTGCAACCAATTAAAGTCTTGATAAAAATTCAAACGCAAGTCGATGAGAATAATTCTGATGTTGTTAACAAAATAAAAAATGAAAAAATGAAAACAGAAAGAGATTTCCAGAAATCATTATACAAATTAAAAAATATATTTAGGTCTGGTGCAATAAAAAAATCTGATGAAAAAATAAATACTACTGTTAGTTTTATTATATTAAAATATATTTCTGAAATGGAACTTGAAGAAGGACACCTTGATAAGGTAGTTAAATTATGGGATGAATATGGAACTAATTTTAAGGCAGATATAGAGGGTTCAATTAAAGATATTCTTAGCGGAGAATATGGAAAAAAATATGTTGACTTTAAAGGAATGATTAATTTCTCTAAGAAATTAAAAAATAATCATTATGCAAAGATACACTCCGAACTTGATAAATATCATTTTCATGGTTGTGGGTTTGATGTTTATGGTGCAATCTATGAGGAATTTGCTTCTAAAAAAGAGAAAAAAGAATTTGGAGAATTTTATACAAGAAGGCATATAACAAATGTTATTTCTAAACTTCTACTTAAAGATGAAAAAATTCCAAGAGATATAAAAATATGCGACCCAGCCTGTGGAACTGGGGGATTTCTAACAGAATCTTTTAAAACACTAATAGAAAATTATTCTGAAAATAAAAAATTAGATTCCCAAGTACTAAAAAAGTTGAAAACAGATGTTTTTTATGGTTATGATAATCAAGTAGATTCTATACAACGAACTATTCTTAATATGTTCTTGGTTGGAGATGGTCACACAAATATTAAAGAAAAAGATTCTTTAGTTGAATTAGAAGAAGAAACTTTTGACTATATTATTGCCAATCCTCCTTATGGACTTTATGAAGGAGATGTTAGTATAGATGATTTTGAATTTACTAATCAAAGAAGATTTGAATTATTATTTTTAGAAAAAATAATAAAAGCCACAAAATATGGAGGGGAAATGGCAATTGTTGTTCCTGATGGAGCTCTTGAAACTCCAACAAATGAAGGATTTAGAAAGAAATTATTACAAAATTGCACAATAAAAGGAATACTTTCTTTAACCAGATTTGCATTCGCCCCATACACAAAAGAAAAAACTTATGTTTTGTTTATGCAAAGAAAACAAAAAGAGGATGTTGGGAAAATCCAAACAGAACCTATCTGGCATTTTATATTGGATTATGATGGATATGCTAATAGTGATAAAAGATTTCTTACCCCCAAACATAATGATATATCTCTTCTCGAAAAAACATTTTTAGAAGGAGAAGAAAAAGGGAAATATGGTTTTGTTGATATGAAAAATGTTAACACAAATAATTTCCACAATCTTCTTTCAGAATTTTATTTGAGACCAATAAAAATAGAAAAGAAGACTATTTTAGAATTTAATGATAATTTTGATGAATTGAATGCTAAACTAAAAAAGTTAATAAAAAAATCAAGTGAGATAGGGGAAGAAATAAAAAATAATCACACAATAAAAAAAGTAGATATTATAGAAAGAGGGGCTCTTCTAAATAAAATTGATAAAAAAGGTAAAGTAATTGGAGGTGTTTTAAAATTACTTCCAAAGAATCAAGGATTAACTGAAGAATTTATTTATCTAAATGAAGACCCAACTAAAGAACAGATACCTATTTACACAAGTTCTTATAAGATTCTTGGTTATCTTCCAAAAGGAACCTTAAAAGATGGTGACCCTTTGAAGATTAATAAGGGAGAATCTATAATCGTCTTTAGAAAGGGAAAAGCAGGTAGTATGTTTTTTGTTGATGATGATAAATATATAGCTTGTGAGAATGCTATACCTTTTCAAATAAGTGATGAGTATAAGGGGATTGAGGATGAAAATAAAATAGTTCTTTTGAAATGGTTTTATTATACTTATAGAAAAATATTCTTAAATATGGTTACTTCTAAAGCAGATAATGCGACATTTAATTTAGATTTTTTAAAAAGATTAAAAATAGATATACCTAAAAAAGAAATTCAGGAAAGGATAATACAAAAATATGAAATGCTTGAGAGTCTTGAACAAGATATAAAGGAAGTCTTTTCTAAACTGAAAGATATGGAATTTACAAGCATTAAGGAAGGATAAAATGCCCTACAAACTATCCCCCTCTGTCCTTAATCTTATGAAAGAATGTCCTCGCTGTTTTTGGTTAGCACAACATAAAGTTTGGAAAAGACCAGTAGGAATATTTCCAAGTTTGCCTTCTGGAATGGATAAGATACTAAAAATACACTTTGATAAATTTATGGCACAAGGAAAATTACCTCCCGAGATTTGTGAGAATGGAGAATGCCAAGATATGAAGTTATTTACTGATAAAGAAAAACTAAAAGTTTGGCAGAGCAATTTCAAAGGTGTTTCTTGGACAGATAAAGAAGGGAATGAGTTACATGGAGCAGTAGATAACATTCTTGTAAAAGGTAAAAAGTTGATTGTGTTGGATTACAAGACCAGAGGCTATGCTCTGAAAGAAGATACGGCAGAACATTATAGACAACAACAGAACATTTACAATTTCTTATTAAGAAAGAACTGCTATGAAACAGAAGATTATTTTTTCTTATTATTTTATATTCCAAAAGAAGTTATGGCTACTGGAGAAGTTATCTTTGATACTGAATTAGTTAAGATGAAAGTTGATGTTGAGAGTGCAGAGAAGGTTTGGAAAGATGCTCTGAAAATGTTAGATGAAGATTGCCCAAGTAAATCGTGTGAGTGGTGTGATGGACGATGAATAAAATAGATGGGCAATGGTATAGATATTTGAAGGCTTTATCAAAAATACCAAGAGATTATCTCTTGGATAAATATAAAACTAAGCATATAAAAAATATAAAAGAATATATGGAAGGCACAACTTGGGATGAATTATATGAATTAGGTTATGTCAATTCAAATCCTAATGTAAAACAAATTCTTACTCCTTCAGGTTTAGAACAATTAAGGATGCTTGAAGATATGAGAAGGAAGGATTTAACTTTAGTTATTTCAACTATTGCTATTGTTCTTTCTACATTTGCTTTTTCTAAAAGTATGGGTTGGATATAATCAAATTTTAAAAGAAGGGTGCCTAAAACAAAACCATCACCCTAAAAATAAATTAACTTAGTAATTATTTGGCTTATCCTTTAACGGAACCAAATAGTTGACTTATAGATTTAGATATTGCTTCTCCTAATGCAGGGCTAAGTTGGTCAATCCCAATAAAAACCACTACAAGTACCATCAATAAACTACCAACTCCGAAGTACCAATATCCACGTTTGTTATATAATTTGATATTAATTTTTATCCTCCTTTCAAATAAGCAATTTTTAGAAATATTTATAAAGACTAAGCCTTTATTATTTTTATAAGTGATATAAAAATTTATATTCCTTTAGGCACATGGGGTAAGTTTACTTATCCCGTGTGTTTGCTTTTATCAAAATAATGTGATTTACTTATTTATAAGATTATGCCTACACTTTCTGTGTAAAAAGTAACCCCTTATTCAGACTTTATACACAAAGCCGAATTATTTAGATTTCTTTAAAACAACTGCCAATGCAGCAGCAACAACAGCAACAAACACAAAGTTTGTCCAGAACGTATTGCTCCAACTTTGCTTAAACAAAAAATCAAATGT
>JBDRBU010000079.1:0-3549 GCA_043822305.1 Candidatus Firestoneibacteriota bacterium | reverse complement strand
CGGAAGGAATTAACAATAAAATTAAACGGCTTAAACGAATGGCTTATGGGTATAGGGATGTCGAATATTTTAAACTAAAAATCCATCAACATTGCGGGCTGTTAAATCCAAGGAGGTACCCACAATAAATACGAAAGAACCATAGATACTTCAGCATGCAAATCAGTTGCAACAATAACTGTGGTATCAATTCTATCTTTTAAATTTCTTAATACATTCTTAATTGGTTCACTTAATCCTGTCTCAATTTCTATAGCTGTTCTTTTGCCATCTTTTTCAACTAAAACATCCGGCCTACCATTAATTACTTCTTCCACTGATACCTTATATCCTCTTAACTTATAATATTCTGCTATCTTAAGTTTCCAAAACCTATGTTCCAGACCATTAAGCGTTGCAGATACTTTATAGCCTAAGTTTCTAAGATACTTCCTGCCTTTCAAAGTTAAATCCAATAATACAATCTTTCCCTGCTTTGTTATAATCTCTTTGTCTTTAATTAAACCATCCTGCATAAATCTGTATTTTATTTCATTGCCTGTTTTGTGATTCAGTCCAAGTCTTTCATAACGTTTCACAGTCGTTGAAATAGGGTGAGTCTCTATATCCAGTAAGAACTCATTTACTTTTGTGCTGTCATTACTATTATCTCCCGGATAAATAGGTTCAATTCTGTTATTTCTGCGGGATTTAAGCCGTAAATCAGTTAAATACCCTGCCATTATTTTTTTAATATATTCATCCGTGATTTCTCCTTTTTTTACCGGAACTAAAGGAAATTTAACCAAACAAGAAGGAATTCTCCCTTTAATTTTCACCAAACCCTCGCCTATATTCAATTTATCTAAATATACTTCCTGTCCATCTTCTAGGAATAAGGCTTTTTTGCTTGCTCTAATATCATCTTCATGTTGTAATGCCAAAGTTATCTGGCAATGGCTATTACCTGCAACATATTGAGGCAAAAGTGAACTGTGCTGAGTTATGCTTACAAGTCCCTGCCCAAAGCTTCTTATTTCACGATAAATATTTTCCAAACTATTAGATGTCTCTTTTTCATATTTGTTTTGGGGAAATAAATTATGGGCCTCCTCAAAAAACAAAACATGCCTTAATTTTTCACTTTCGCCCTGTGATAAACGATAAAGATGCACCCATCTAAGCAGTAATTCCATAAAAAATGTCCTGACTGGCTTAGGCAGTTCCTGATCAAGTTCAAATATAACCGGTTTATCTAAAAGTTCTTCAAGTTTTATAGGATTTCTTGAATTAAAGCATATAGAATGGGGACCAAAAGTAAAACTCTTAAGAATTCTGACTGTAGATTGCCTCCATTGTAATTCTCTTGCATAACTTCTTTTCTTATCTGATTCTAATTCTTTTAACCCATCAAAGAAATTAGGATATTGCTTTGGCTCTAAAAGAACATCAAAACCTAATTCTTTATATTTTTTTTCATATATTTTCATTAATACATGCGCTACTCCCTGTCCGGATATATGACTCTTCTCTAATACCTCACATATCACAGCGAGCCATGTCTTATAATTTATTCCAGGCGGTGCCCTAAACGGATTCCACGCGAAAGGTACAACTGAACGGCCAATTGTAAAAGTTAAAAGGTTATTAAGCTGGGGATAATCCCTTCTGTCTAAGGAATATAGGGCACGCCATCCTCTTTTCCAGTCGACTATTATAAACGGGATGTTTTTTTGTAATAATTCCAATGCAAAAACCATTCCCGTGTTTGTTTTACCCTCGCCTGTAGTTGCCACTATTACAATATCCTTTATGAAATCTTCCTCTCTTAATGACAAAGGATATAACTCTTTATCATTATATATAATCTGGCCAAGATAAAACTCACCAGAGGATGCTTCTTTAGATGGCGGTACAAGCAATATCTTATTTTCTCCCGGGTTCTTATTCAAAAGTTTTGTACAAATCAGCTGGATGTATTGCTCCAATTCCTGCCTTTGTTTCCAATCGGAAGCTAAATAAGTATTCCATAAGGATTTGGCTTTTAAACTGCCTATTACCGGCTCCAAACTCCTACACATTTGCCCGATTCTCTCAACATCATCATAAATTCTCATTTTCCACTATATCCAGGAACTCCTTTTTCCTGAATGCCAGCCAGTATTCATTGAAAGCAAGCATTAATTCCTTACGCAAATCTTTCATATGCTCCCAGTATTTCACATCCTCCAAACGTTTTTCCTGCTCTAATTATATTAATTTATCCTCAATGTGGCTTCTTCTTTTGGGAATACTGGAATCTATTTCATAACCTCTTTCTTGTAAATTCATCAAATAGGTATCCCACATCATAGTTTCATCATTTATTTTTGAAAGAAGATTTTTATGCAGCTCTCCTCTTAAGTTTATTTCATTAAGCAACTGTTTTACTGTGGTCTTTTGTGTTTTGGCCTTATCGCTGAAAATCCTGTCAACAAAATCGTCCTGGCTTTGACTATCTTTGTCATAATTATTTTTTTGCACATATTCAGATATGCTTTGATAATTTTGGATTGGTATTTCGTATGCCATTTTATACTACTATAGAGTGGTGATAGGTATTTAAACTTTGTGGTTTGGAAGGTTTATCAATTACTTTTATTTAATTCCTTTATTTCCAATAGCTTTTTTAATGATTCGGCTTCTATAATATTATCATTACTCCAATTGACTTTGCTCGCTGATTCATTATTCATCTTAATCTCCATAAATGTTTTAACTTCATTCTTTTTTGCTTTAATTAAATTACCTAGCCCATCATATTCTGCGACTGTAGTTTTAACATCATAGTACTTAATAGTAATTGTTTTAATTTTGTTTTTTATATTATAAGAATGTGCGACACCCCCACAATCATTTCCTAACATATCATAATGTTTTGTTCCCCAATCAGCCCCTTGTATTTTAGAATATTTTTCTTCTACTGGTGGTTCATATATGTCGTTCTTACTTCAAAGAGCAATCTGACCTTTTACATCTGAGCTTTCATATTACCCGTTACCGTTTAATATGTCAGATATATCTACTTAGCTGGAACGGACAATTTGCTAAGACAGGACTTTCACCTGTTAGACTAAACCTTTTGTTGGCTGCACTGGAACTCTGCCCTTCGGGTTTTTAGCATTTAGCAATAGCACTTGTCTTAAGGCTTCCACAAATTCCTTATTGTTTCCCATTTTAAGGGAAAATTTATATAAAATATCCCTTAAAATATAAACATTTCTCTCAAGAAACATCACCCTACCCATGAGATACTTTACTTGCTTTCCCAGCAGGCTAATTCTGCTTTCAAAATCCATAAAACCCCCGTTCTTATCCTTTATCTTTCACAAAATGTTATTCGCAATTTATTACCCTTTACTATTACTATATTTAAGGCTAAT
This sequence comes from Candidatus Firestoneibacteriota bacterium, assembly GCA_043822305.1. Classification (GTDB taxonomy): domain Bacteria; phylum Oederibacteriota; class D2-FULL-39-29; order D2-FULL-39-29; family JBDRBU01; genus JBDRBU01. The sequence goes on along the minus strand of JBDRBU010000079.1, from coordinate 148 downwards.
GCGTTGTTTATAATGGTCGGGAAAAACTGGACCAATTTTAGGCAATACTTAAGGATAAAAAAGAGGTATAATAAAGCCTAAGGAGGTCTAGTATGATGCGGAAGAAATTTGAATCAGGATTTAAGGCCAGAGTATCGTTGGAAGCATT